>JAHEXO010000308.1 GCA_023252065.1 Nocardioides sp.
GTCCGATCTGCTGGCGACGTACTTCTCGGGCACTCCGCGGCCGGAGGGGTACGCGGTGGTCGCCGGGACCGGAGCGGGCGCGATCCGGGTGGAGGACGGGCGCCAGGTCGCTCTCGCGGACGGACTCGGCTGGCTGTTGGGCGACGAGGGCTCGGGCTTCTGGATCGGGCAGCGCGTCGTGCGCGCGGCCCTGGCGGACCTCGACGGTCGAGGCACGCCCACAACGCTGACGCGGGCGGTGCTCGCCCGGCTGGGCGTGGCCGCACCCTCCGATGCCGGTGACCGCGGACCGATCGTGGCCGTGGTGCGGGCGCTCTACTCCGCCCCGCCGGTCCGCCTCGCCGACTACGCACGCGTGGCGTTCGAGGTCGAGGGGGACGAGACCGCCGACCGCATCCTCGACGACGCGGCCGCCCTGCTCGCGCGGACCCTGAGCGCCGTCCGGTCCCCCACCGACGCCGGCGCCGGCCCGGTGGTGCTCGGCGGCGGCATCCTGGGTCGGGGAGGCCGGGTCGCCGATCGGCTCGCGGTCGCGTCCGGGGCGCAGGAGGTCCACACCGTGGCCGACGGGGCCGTCGGCGCCTGCGTCCTGGCACTCCGCCACCTCGGGGCGCCCGTCGACGCGGCCTTGTTCGACCAGGTGACGACTTCCCTCACCGCCCTGCGCTGAGACCCGACGACGGTGCATCGTCCACGTCGGGGGCACGTGAGCCTCCCGCTGTGGAGCCTCTGTTCGCCCTGGACGAACACGGGGTCCGTGCCGGAACACCGCCTCGCGACCGCGAGTTGAGCCGACATCACTCAGGTTTCTGCGAAAGCGAGTCACCGTGTCCCAGCACAGCCTCCCCGTCCTGTTCGTCTCCGACCTCGTCGTGCTCCCGGGCATGGTGGTCTCGATCGAGCTGGACGAGTCCTCGCAGGCGGCGATCGACGCCGCCAGGGCCAGTAGCGACGGCATGGTGCTCGTCGCCCCGCGGCTCGAGGACCGTTACGCGTCGTACGGCGCGATCGCGACCATCGAGCGAGTCGGCCGCTTCAGCGGCGGCAGCCCGGCGGCCGTGCTCAAGGCCGAGCGGCGTGGCCGGATCGGCACCGGCGTCTCCGGACCCGGCGCTGCGCTGTGGGTCGAGGTCGAGTCGATCGACGACCACGTCAGCGACCGCGCCCGCGACCTCGCCGAGGAGTACAAGCGGCTCGTCGTGGCCGTCCTCCAGCGCCGGGAGGCCTGGCAGGTCATCGACACCGTCCACCGGATGACCGACCCGACGACGATCGCGGACTCCGCCGGCTACGCGCCGTACCTCTCGGGAGAGCGCAAGCTCGCCCTGCTCGAGGACCCCGACGTGGAGTCGCGGCTCGACTCCCTGATCGGGTGGACCCGCGAGCACCTGGCCGAGATCGAGCTCACCGACAAGATCGGTGAGGACGTGCGCGAGGGCATGGAGAAGAGCCAGCGCGAGTTCCTGCTGCGCCAGCAGCTGGCCGCCATCCGCAAGGAGCTCGGCGAGGGTGAGCCGGACGGGGCCGACGACTACCGGGGCCGGGTCGAGGCAGCCGACGTCCCCGACGCCGTGCGCGAGGCCCTGCTGCGCGAGGTCGACAAGCTCGAGCGCTCCAGCGACCAGAGCCCCGAGACCGCCTGGATCCGGACCTGGCTCGACACCGTGCTCGAGCTGCCGTGGAACGTCACCACCGACGACTCCACCGACGTCGTCGCGGCCCGCGCCGTGCTCGACGCCGACCACCACGGGCTGGACGAGGTCAAGGACCGGATCGTGGAGTACCTCGCGGTCCGCAGCCGCCGGGCCGAACGCGGCCTCCAGGTCGTCGGCGGCCGCGGCTCGGGCGCCGTCATCGCTCTGACCGGCCCGCCGGGAGTGGGCAAGACGTCGCTCGGCGAGTCGGTCGCGCGGGCCCTGGGCCGCCGGTTCGTCCGGGTCGCCCTGGGCGGCGTGCGCGACGAGGCCGAGATCCGTGGCCACCGGCGGACGTACGTCGGCGCGCTGCCGGGCCGCATCGTGCGGGCGATCAAGGAGTCCGGCTCGATGAACCCGGTCGTGCTGCTCGACGAGGTCGACAAGCTCGGCGCCGACTACCGCGGCGACCCGGCGGCCGCCCTGCTCGAGGTGCTCGACCCTGCGCAGAACCACACCTTCCGCGACCACTACCTCGAGGTCGACCTCGACCTGTCCGACGTGCTCTTCATCGCCACCGCCAACGTGGTCGAGCAGATCCCGTCGGCGCTGCTGGACCGCATGGAGCTGGTCACCCTCGACGGCTACACCGAGGACGACAAGGTCGCCATCGCCCGTGACTTCCTGCTGCCTCGGCAGCTCGAGCGCGCGGCCCTGACCCCCGACGAGGTGACCGTCTCCGAGGCTGCTCTGCGCGAGATCGCGGCCAACTACACCCGCGAGGCAGGCGTGCGTCAGATGGAGCGGTTCCTCGCGAAGGCCCTGCGCAAGGCCGCGACGCGGCTGGCGACCGGCTCCGAGCGGGTCGACCTCGACGTCGCCGACCTCAAGGACGTCATCGGGCGGCCGCGTTTCAGCCCGGAGGCGCACGAGCGCACCTCGGTGCCGGGTGTCGCGACCGGCCTGGCCGTGACCGGGATGGGTGGTGACGTGCTCTTCGTCGAGGCGTCGGCCCACGAGGGCCCGGCGGGGCTCGCCCTGACCGGCCAGCTCGGGGACGTGATGAAGGAGTCGGCGCAGATCGCGCTGACCTTCGTCCGCAGCCACGCTGAGCAGCTCGGCGTCGACCCGGCGTTCCTCGACCGGGCCGTCCACGTGCACGTGCCCGCGGGAGCGACCCCCAAGGACGGTCCGTCCGCGGGGATCACGATGGTCACCGCCCTGGTCTCCTTGGCCACCGGCCGCCCGGTGCGCTCCGAGGTGGGGATGACCGGCGAGGTCACTCTCAACGGCCGGGTGCTACCGATCGGCGGGCTGAAGCAGAAGCTGCTCGCGGCCCAGCGCAACGGCCTGACCGAGGTGTTCGTCCCGGCCCGCAACGAGCCGGACCTGGACGACGTACCGGCCGACGTGCTCGAGGGCCTGACCGTGCACCTGGTCAGCGACGTCCTGGACGTCGTCGCCGGGGCTCTGGCTGCCGAGACCGCCGGCCAGGCGGACGTCGACGCCGCGGCCTGAGCGCTCGAGACCTCCGGCTCAGCTGCCGAAGTCCTCGAGGAGGTCAGGCGGCGCGGCGTTCTGCCACGCCTCGACGAGGAGGTCACGGAGATCCGACCGGTCGATGACGCCCAGCTCGACGAGCACGGCCGGATAGTTGTCGAAGTGCTGGATCGTGAACACCCCGCTGATGCCGGCGGCCAGCACGCCTTCCTTCTCGTGCAGACCTCGGGTATGGATCGCGAGGATCGGCGCAGCAGGCGGCGTCTCGCGACCGAAGCGCTTCAGGTCGGCCTTGCTGAACGGCCGCAGCCAGGCGATCCCCTTGCCGCGCACCGACCACGTCGCGTGCCCGTGCCGCTCGCCCTCGGTGACCTCGGTCAGCTCGCCCAGGATCTCGGCAAGGTCGAGGAGGGTGGCCATGCTCGGAGCGTAGGCGGCGGTCATGGCCCTCGTCACCCGTCGGAGGAGAGGGCTGACACGCGCGGTCGGAGCCCCATGCGCGTGGGTGGTGGGTTGGTTGGTGGAGCTGGCGGGAATCGAACCCGCGTCCTCGAGCGTCGAGCCAGGTCTTCTCCGGGTGCAGTCAGCGCTGTTCGTGTTCTCAGTCCCGGTGCTCGCACTGACACGTCACCGACAGACTCAGTCAGGATGAAGTCCCGGCCACCCCTCCTGACAGAGAGTGGCCAGCAAGCCTTCTAGATGAGGCCTGGGTCCGGGACGAAGGCAGGTGCCCGGTCAGACCCTTCGATCACTGCTCAGGCAGCGAGAGCGAAGTCAGTGCGCTTAGCGTTGGCACTTATAGGTTTCCGACGATCGTTTACGAGATGACGTCGGCTTCTCGACCCGCTTCCCCTGGAACGTACGTCCCAAGTCGAAACCGATCAGCCCCCTGTTGAGTTGTGTCTCCAGTCTACGGGGAGGAACGCCCCGCAGACGATTCCCATTCCTCGGCAGGGCTCCCGAAGAGGTCGGCGGCGTTGTCCCAG
>JAHEXO010000309.1 GCA_023252065.1 Nocardioides sp.
CAGCGTAGAGGTCACCGGCCGTGACCCGCCGCGAGTCAAGGGTCACCCCGTGGATGCCGACGCCGAGGTCGCCCGCGGTGGCGGACTCCGTGCCGGTGGTCGCCAGGTGGCTGACCAGGTCGGCGAGGGTCGGCGTGGGGTCGTCGGTCATGTCGGCCCGAGGCTACCGAGGGTGAGGGCCGGTAGCCCGCAGCCCTGTGCAGCACAGGGACCGGGCGGTCGGCAGGATCACCACGTCGTGGGGATCTCCGACGGCTTGGCACCCGTCGGAGGCACGCCGTAGCGGCGCAGGGCGAAGGCCATGATCTTGCTGAAGGCCGGGCCGGCTGTGCCGCCGCCGCCCAGGCTGCTGCGCGGCTTCTGCACCACGACGTAGACGGTGAAGCGGGGCTTGTCCGCGGGCGCGAAGCCACCGAACGAGACGGTGCGGCTGCCGTCGTAGCAGGCGCACTTGGGGCCCACCCGCTGCGCCGTGCCGGTCTTGCCGGCGACGACGTAGCCGGGGACCTGGGCCAGGGGTGCGGTGCCGGCATCGGGGTTGACGACCCGCTCCATCATCAGCGTCATCTGGTGTGCGGCGTCGGCCGAGACCACGCGCCTCCGGGTGGCGTGGTCGGTGCCGACGACGCTGCCGTCGTTGGCGGTGGCCGAGCCCTGGATCAGGCTCGGCGAGACCCGCACCCCGCCGTTGGCGATCGTGTTGACCGCCGCGGCCATCTGCAGGCCGTTGACCGAGACGCTCTGGCCGAAGGCGATGCGGTCCTGGAGCATGCCGTTCCAGGCGACCTGCGAGGGCAGCAGGCCGGCGGTCTCGCCGGAGACGCCGATGTCGGTGCGCTGCCCGAGGCCGAAGCGGGTGAGGTAGTGCCGCAGCTGGCCGGTCTTGAAGTGGCGCGACGCGATCGCCGTGCCGATGTTGGACGACTGCGCGATGACGCCGGCCAAGGTGAGGTGGAGCGTGTTGTGGGTGAACCAGTCGTGGATCGGACGGTCACCACTCTTCAGGACGCCGGGCACGACCAGGCGGGTGTGGTCGGTGACCTGCCCGGCGTCGATGAGCGCGCTCAGCGTCAGCACCTTCTCCACCGAGCCAGGCTCGTAGGGACTCGTCAGGGCCAGCGAGTTGCGGTCCTTGATCGGCGCCGCCTGCGGGTCGGTGGCGTCGTACGTCGGGTAGTCGGCGAGGGCGAGCACCTCGCCGGTGTGGGTGTCCATGACCACCGCGAAGCCCGAGGCGGCCTGAGCACCGAGCACGGTCTGGCGCAGGACCCGCTGGGTGTAGAACTGCAGGTCCTCGTCGAGGGTGGTGTGGAGGTCGGAGCCGTTGCGCGCGGGGACGATGGTGCTCTTGCCGAGCGGGATCCGGTTGCCCGCCCCGACCTCGTAGGTCTCGGTGCCGTCGGTGCCGGCCAGCTGCTTGTCGAAGGCGAGCTCGAGCCCGGCCAAGGGGCCGTCGGTTCCCAGGAAGCCCACCAGGTTGGCGGCCACGTCGTGGTCGGGGTAGCTCCGGACCGGGTCGTTGCGGGTGGCGAGGCCGTCGAAGCCGCGTTGGGTCGCCTGGTCCACGACGCTGACCGCGAGCGAGGCCGGCACCCGGCGCGCGACGTAGGCGAACCGGCTGTTGGGCCGGGTCAGTGCCGCCAGGGTGTCGAAGTAGTCGATGTGCAGCCGGGACGACAGGAACCTGGCCAGCTCGGGCGCCCGGTCACGGGTCATCGACGGGTCGGCCACCACCATCCGGCCGTCGACCGACGTGGCCAGCGGTTGACCGTTGCGGTCGACGATCTCGCCACGGTCGGCGGGCAGGTCGACGGTGACGGTGCCGCCCGAGGTCGCGGCCAATGTGGCGTAGCGGTCGGCCTCGACGCCCTGGAGCTGGACGAGGCGGGCCCCGAAGAACGACAGCACCAGGGCGATGAAGACGAAGCCGGCCCGCAGCCTCAGCTGGGCCGAGCCACGGGTGGACCGGCGCAGCCTGCTGTTCCTGGCCCCGGCGACTGGGCGGGGCGAGCGACCGGGGCGGGGTCCGCCGCGGGGGCTCTGGGAAGGCACGTGACCGGTTCCTGCTCTGAGTTCGGTGACGGGTCGGGTGGGCTCGGTGCGTCAGCGGTTGCTGCCGGTGGTGCCTTGTCTACCTGCGCGCGGGGCGTTGGCGGGTGAGGCGTGGCCGGTGTGGCCGTGTGAATCCTGGGCGCGTGTGGGCTTCTGGGTGGTCGCAGGGACGACGACGACGCGGGGCTTCGGGTTGATCGAGGCCGGCTTCGGCGGCGGTGGCGGGAGCAGCCGGAGGTGGTCGATCCCGGTCGCGGGCGCTGGGTCGCCGAGCACCTTGCCGGTGCGCAGGTCGAGGACGGCCGGGCTGGTGGGCAGCACCATCCCCATCCGTTGGGCCTTGAGCGCGATCGACTGCGGGTCACGGAGCTTGTCGAGCTGCATCTGCAGCGTCTGCTGCTGGGCCAGCAGGGTGTCAGCGCGCTGCTGCAGGTCGGTGGCGGCGAACGACGCCTGCTGCATCGAGGTGTTGAAGAGGAGAAGGCCGACGACGCCACCGACGGCGATCATCGAGATCACCATCACGAACGGCACCGGGCTGCTGCGGCGCCGGCGACGGCGCGGGACGACGGTGAGCCGGGCCCGCTCGAGGGCGGCGCCGGCGAGGCGCGGGACGCGGGTGCGGAGGGCGGGCGCCGTGCTGCTCATGCGAGGCCCCCGCGCAGGCGTGGGGCTACGGCGCGACGCGCCCTGCTGGCACGGCTTCGTGGGGTGATCATGCTGCTCCCTCGCTGGTGCGGATCCGTTCGACAGCGCGCAGCCGGACCGAGGCGGCACGTGGGTTGTGGGCGATCTCGTCGGCGTCGGCGCGCTCCGCGCCCCGGGTGACCAGGCGCAGCGCGGGTTCGCGGTCGGCGGGGACGAACGGCAGGTCCGGCGGGACGTCCACGCGGGTGGCGGCGGCGAACGCCTGCTTGACCAGGCGGTCCTCGAGGGACTGGTAGGACTCCACGACCACCCGGCCACCGACCGCGAGGACGTCGATCGCGGCGGGGATCGCCCGCCGCAGGACGACGAGCTCGTCGTTGACCTCCATCCGCAGGGCCTGGAAGGTCCGCTTCGCCGGATGCCCGCCGGTACGACGGGCCGGCGCCGGGATCGCCTCGTAGAGCAGGGCCACCAGCCGGGCCGAGCCGGTGAACGGCTCGACCTGGCGCTCGCGCACCACAGCCGCGGCGATCCGGGAGGCGAACTTCTCCTCGCCGTACTCCCGCAGGACCCGGGCCAGCTCGCCGTGGGTGTAGGTGTTGAGGACGTCGGCGGCCGTCGGCCCGGTGGTCGGGTCCATCCGCATGTCGAGCGGGGCGTCCTCGCGGTAGGCGAACCCGCGCTCGGCGACGTCGAGCTGCATCGACGAGACACCGAGGTCGAAGAGCACCGCGTCGGCGTGCGCCAGGCCGAGCCCGGAGAGGATGCCGGGGATCTCGTCGTAGGTCGCGTGCACGCCGGTGAACCGGTCGCCGTAGGGAGCGAGGCGCTCCCCCGCCAGGCGGAGCGCCTCGGGGTCGCGGTCGATGCCCACCACCCGCGACAGGCCGAGCCGGCCGAGCACTGCCTCGCTGTGACCGCCGAGCCCCAGGGTCGCGTCGACCAGCACCGCGCCGTCATGCTCGAGCGCCGGGGTGAGCAGCGCGACGACCCGGTCGAGGAGCACCGGGACGTGTGCGGGCGTGGTCATCGCGCCTAGCGCCCTGAACCCGAGACCTGGGCCAGCAGGAGGAACGCTGCGGCGACCCCGACCGAGGACGCCGCGGAGAAGGCCATCAGCACCACGGCGTCGCGCGCCTGCTCGCGGACCCGACGCGGCCCGGGGGTCGCCCCCGGGGACGGCGGAGCCGCGACGGGTGCTGCGGTGGATGTGAGACTCATCGGTTCGACCCCGCTCGATGGCGCTTGTGGCTGTGTGTGGCTGTGTGTGGAAGAGGGGACTCGCCCAGTCAGGTCCCTGCCCGCTCCCGGGGCCATGGCTCTCATGGGGTGAGCCGTAGGCCGTGGTGGGGAAGGTCGTCTGGAGCCGGGGAAGGTGCCCCAGATGACGCGGGAGCGGGCGCGAGACCTCGCTGTG
>JAHEXO010000310.1 GCA_023252065.1 Nocardioides sp.
GTCGCGGAGGTGTAGCGTCGCGCCCTCGACCTCGGAGACGAGGCCGGCCAGTCGGCGTACGCCGAGGCCCTCGACCGCGCCATCGCCCACGACGCCTGGGACGCCGACCGGCGCGCGGACGAGGCGGTGGAGCGGCTGGGCCTCGGGGGCCTCGACCCGACCCGAAGGATCGGCACCCTCTCCGGCGGGCAACGGACCCGGCTGGCGCTGGCGACCCTGATGACCACGCGTCCGGCCTGTCTGCTGCTCGACGAGCCCACCAACCACCTCGACGACGACGCGATCGGGGTGCTGACCGGGTTCCTGCGCGAGCTGCCGGGCGTCGTGCTCCTGGCCGCTCACGACCGGGTGCTCCTGGACGACGTGTGCACCGACCTGTTCGACCTCGATCCGGCGGCGCTCGGCACCGACGGAGAAGGCGGACGGCGCTTCGGCGGGGGCTGGACGGCGTACGAGGAGCACCGCGCGGCCTCGCGGCGCCGGTGGGAGGAGGCGTACGCGGCGCAGCAGGAGGAGCTGGCCCGGTTGCGCGAGGCGTCGCGGATCGACGCCTCGGCGATCGCCCACAACCGGCCGCCGCGCGACAACGACAAGTTCATCTACGGGTTCAAGGGGGCGAACGTGCAGCGCACCCTCGCCCGGCGCAAGCGCGACGCCCGCCGCCGGCTCGAGGAGGCCGAGCGCACACAGGTGCGCAAGCCCCGACCTCCGCTGCGCCTCCGCGCCGATCTGACCGGTGCCGGGGCGGATGGCCGGCTCGTGGTGGTCCGCGACCTCGGGGTCGCCGGCCGGCTCCGGCTCCCGCGCCTCGACGTCATGGCCGGGGAGCACCTGCTGGTCTCGGGCGCCAACGGCTCGGGGAAGACGACCCTGCTCGGCGTGCTCGCCGGCCGGCTGGAGCCGAGCGCGGGGTCGGTCGCGGTGAGCGCGAGGCGGGTCGCGGAGCTGCCGCAGGACGTGCGGTACGCCGATGCGGGGCGTGGCGCCCGCTCGACGTACGACGCGCTGGTCGGGGCCGAGCTGGCCGAGCGGACACCCTTGCGCTCGCTGGGCCTCCTGCCCGCCGGCCAGCTCGCGACGCCGGTCGGACTCCTCTCGGTCGGCCAGCGTCGCCGGCTCGGGCTGGCGGTCGCGATCGCGATCGAGCCGGATCTGCTGCTGCTCGACGAGCCGACCAACCACATCTCCCTGACGCTGGCCGGCGAGCTCGAGGAGGCCATGGCGACGTCCCCCGGCACCGTCGTCGTCGCCACCCACGACCGGTGGCTCCGACGCCGCTGGGACGGCGCCGAGCTCGCGCTCAGCGCTCGAGGGTGAGGCGGAGCCAGCCGGCCAGGGCCGCGATCTCGGCGTCGACCGCCCTGGTCATCGCCGCGGTGAACGGCACGTCCTCGTGGACGGCATCGACGAAGAACCGGCCGGCCTTGCGGTCGGCGGTGGCGTCGAGCTTCCCGACCAGCCGGTCGCCGTGGAGGATCGGAAGGGCGAAGTAGCCCCAGCGTCGCTGGGCTGCGGGCTTGTACATCTCGAGGACGTAGTCGAACTCGAACAGATCCTCCATCCGAACCCGGTCGCGCACCACGGGGTCCATCGGGGAGAGCAGGGCCGTTCGTCCCGTGAAGGGCTGCCCGAGCTGGGCGGGGTCGACCCGCCACTCGCCCTTGGTGCCCTCGACCACGGCCGGCTCCCCGGCGTCACCGACGTGGATCGGCTCGCCGGGCAGCACCGTGCCCTTGTCACGCGCGAGGCCGAGCCCCTGCAGGCGGCGGGCGTCCTTGGTCTGCCGGGCGTCATCGAGGGGAACCGCCTCGACGCCCCTCGGATAGACCCGCTCGGCCAGGTCGTAGTTCCGCTGGCTGCCCGAACGCCCGTTGACGGCCACCTCGCCGCGAGCGAGCAGGCAGGTCAGCATCATCCGGACGTTGCGGTCGGCGTTCCACCCCGACGACCTCCAGGGCACCTGCGCCGTCGCGTGGACCTTGCGCGACGGCAGCGGCCCCTCGGCGTCGAGGATGTCGAGCACCTCGTTGCGGAACAGCTCGTTGGCCTCGAGCCAGTCACGGGTGTCCTCCCACGACGGCCAGGCCTCCATCTCGGCGAGGTGGAGGCGCAGGTCGGCCGTCGGCCTGATGCCGTCGCCGTCGTCGTACAGCTCACGCGCCTCGAGCATCTCCACCAGGTCGGACGGCTGGTACGCCGCGCCCATCCGCGACCACGGGACCAGGTCGTAGCTCGGGGCGATCACCGCCGTGGGCTCGACCGGGAGCGCCGTCAACCGGTCGACCAGTGTGAACAGGTCGTCGGGCCGGTCGGCGGCGAGCATCGTCGCGCGGACGACGATCCGGCGCGCCTCCTGGCGGGTGAGCCGGTGGGCCTGTTCGTCGGGCGCAGCCATGGCCCGGACGCTAGCCGAGGCCGTCGACAGCAGCGGTAAACCGGTTGTCGAGCCGGGTCGGGCCCGGTTGGCTCACGGGATGGAGATCTCCTCAGGGTCCGCCGTCCTCGCCGCCGAGTCACATGGGGAGGGTGAGCTGACCGTGCTGCTCGTCCACGCCGGCGTGACCGACCAGCGCAGCTGGGCGCACGTCATCGACGCGCTGCCCGGTCACCGCTGCCTCAGCTATGACGCCCGCGGCTACGGGCGCACGACGTACGAGCCGGAGGACGGCTGGTCGTTGGCCGGGGACGCCCTCGCCGTGCTCGACGCCTACGACGTCGGGTCCGCCGTGGTGGTCGGCTGCTCGATGGGCGGCCGGACGGCGCTCGACCTCGCGCTGGCCCACCCCGAGCGGGTGCAGAGGCTGGTGCTGATCGGGACGGCGGTCACCGGTGCGCCCGAGATCGACCGCCTCGAGCCGGGGCTGGAGGACCTCGAGCGCCGCTACGACGCGGCGTACGAGGCGAAGGACCTCGACGAGCTCAACCGGCTCGAGGCGGAGATCTGGCTCGACGGGCCGTTCCACCCCGGTCGGGTCGCCGGTCCTGCCCGCGACCTCTTCCTGGACATGAACCGGATCGCGCTCGAGGCGCCCGAGCCGGGGGATCGGCGCGACGACTCCGACGCCTGGAACACCCTCGGCGACGTGGCCGTGCCCACGCTGGTCCTGATCGGCGAGCACGACCTCGCCCACACCCACCGCAACGCCGAGCACGTGGCCTCGACCGTTCCCGGCGCCCGGCTGGTCGACCTGCCGGGCGTCGCTCATCTGCCTCACCTCGAGGGCGATCCACGGACCCTCCAGGAGATCTCCGGGTTCGTCGCCTGCTAGGGTCGGCAACGCTCGACATCCTTTAACGACCCGTCCTGTGAGGCGGAGAAGGAGGTAGGCGTGCCGCTGCATGCCACCGAGGCCCTGCTGGTCCTCGAGGACGGCCGCGCGTTCCGCGGAGAGTCGTTCGGTGCCGAGGGGGAGACCTTCGGCGAGGCGGTCTTCGCCACCGGGATGACGGGCTACCAGGAGACCCTGACCGACCCGTCGTACCACCGTCAGGTCGTGGTGATGACCGCCCCCCACGTGGGCAACACCGGCATGAACGACGAGGACCCCGAGTCCGCGCGCATCTGGGTGGCCGGCTACGTCGTGCGCGACCCGGCGCGGGTGCCGTCCAGCTGGCGCTCGCAGCGCTCCCTCGACGACACGCTGCGCGAGCAGAGCGTCGTCGGCATCGCCGGCATCGACACCCGGGCCCTGACCCGTCACCTGCGCGACCGCGGCGCCATGCGCGTCGGCATCTCCACCACCGAGTCCGACCCCGCCGCGCTCCTCGACCGCGTCCGGGCGTCCTCGCAGATGCAGGGCGCCAACCTCTCCGGCGAGGTCTCCACGAGCGAGGCCTACGTCGTGCCGGCGGAGGGCGAGAAGCGGTTCACCGTCGCGGCCCTCGACCTCGGGATCAAGGCGAACACCCCACGGATGATGGCCGCGCGTGGCATCGAGACCCACGTGCTGCCCGCGCACGCCACCCTCGACGACGTGCTGGCGGTCGAGCCCGACGGGCTCTTCTTCTCCAACGGCCCGGGTGACCCGGGCGCGACCACCGGCCAGATCGAGCTCCTGCGCGGCGCTCTCGCTGCCGGGGTCCCCTACTTCGGGATCTGCTTCGGCAACCAGCTGT
>JAHEXO010000311.1 GCA_023252065.1 Nocardioides sp.
CCATCGCCAGGATCCGGTAGAAGATCGCGTTGGCCTCGGCCTCGATCTGGTCGGTGAGGGCCTCGACGTACCAGGAGCCGCCGAGCGGGTCGGCGACGTTGACGACGCCGGTCTCCTCCATGATCACCTGCTGCGTACGCAGGGCGATCTCGGCGGCCTGCTCGCTGGGCAGGGCGAGGGTCTCGTCGAGAGCGTTGGTGTGCAGCGAGTTGGTGCCGCCGAGCACGGCCGAGAGCGCCTCGATGCCGGTCCGGACGACGTTGTTGTAGGGCTGTTGCGCGGTCAGCGAGACACCCGCGGTCTGGGTGTGGAACCGCAGCCACTGCGCCTTCTCGGTCTGCGCTCCGTAGACGTCGCGCATCCAGCGCGCCCAGATCCGGCGGGCGGCCCGGAACTTCGCGATCTCCTCGAAGAAGTCGACGTGGGCGTCGAAGAAGAACGAGAGGCCGGGTGCGAAGACGTCGACGTCGAGACCGCGGCCGAGCCCCAGCTCGACGTACCCGAAGCCGTCGGCGAGGGTGAAGGCCAGCTCCTGCGCGGCCGTCGAGCCGGCCTCGCGGATGTGGTAGCCGCTGACGCTGAGCGGCTTGTAGTCCGGGATCTTCTCGGCGCAGTACTCCATCAGGTCGCCGATCAGCCGGAGGTGGGGCTCGGGCCCGAACAGCCACTCCTTCTGTGCGATGTACTCCTTGAAGATGTCGGTCTGCAGCGTGCCGTTGAGCTTGCCGAGGTCGGCGCCCTGCCGCTCGGCGGCGACGAGCATCATGCAGAAGACCGGGACCGCCGGCCCGCTGATCGTCATCGAGGTGGTGACGTCCTCGAGCGGGATCGAGTCGAACAGCACGTCCATGTCGGCGGCGGAGTCGATCGCGACGCCGCAGTGACCGACCTCGCCGAGGCTCTTCGGGTCGTCGGAGTCGCGACCCATGAGGGTGGGCATGTCGAAGGCGACACTCAGGCCGCCGCCGCCGCGCCCGAGGATCATCCGGTAGCGCTCGTTGGTCTGCTGGGCGTTGCCGAAGCCCGCGAACTGGCGGATCGTCCAGGTCCGACCGCGGTAGCCGGTCGGGTAGAGCCCCCGGGTGAACGGGAACTCCCCCGGCCACTCGGAGTGGTTGCCGTCCGGGCCGTAGGCCGGCTCGACCCTCATCCCGGACAGGGTCGTGAAGTCGGCCTCGCGGACCCGGGACGCGTCGTAGCGGGCCTGCCAGCGGGAACGCGCGTCGTCGGTCATACCCAAGATACTAGGACGTCCTACTAGTTTCGGCTAACCGTGCAGCGCGGCGAGGAGCTGCGCCTTGCTCTGGCGCGAGTAGCCGGGGACGCCCTTGGCTCGTGCCTCCGCACGCAGCTGGGTCACCGTCCACGACTCATCGGGAGCAGTACGGCGAGCGGTCCCGGAGGCCTTCGGCGGCGTCGCAGCCTCCGCCTGCGCGAGGCGCAGGCTCACGCCGGCCAGCTCGGCCTCGAGCGCCTCCACCTCCGACCTGCGGTGCTTCGCCTTCGCCTTCCACTTCTCCGCCGACCTCTCGGCGTGGTCACGGCGGGCGCGCGCCTTCGCCAGCTTCGCCTTCAGCTTCTTCTTGGAGCCCTTCTTCTTCTTGGCCATGAGGCAATCGTGCCCTGATCGGGGCCGGGCTAACAGCCGACCACCGGATCAGCCGCGGGAAGCCCGGAGCTCGCCCACGATCAGCGGCACGTCCGCCGTGGCCCCCACGGCGACCACCCGGACGTAGCGGACCGGGTTGCCGTCGCCGGCCACGCTGCCGTGCAGGCTCCCTCCGTTGATCGTGCCGAGCGTGCGCCAGGTGTGACCGTCGGCGGAGACCCGCACGCGAGCGTCGGCGCTCACCGTCGGCTTGGTGACGCCCTTGTCTCCTCCGGGCGGCGCGGGATAGGTGGTGACCGCATTGCGCGCGACGGCGACCGTCGCCACCGCCTTCGCGGAGCCGAGGTCGACGGTGACCTTGGCCGCCGGGGCGTCGCCGATCCACTGCGTGATGACGGTCCCGTCGACGGCTGACTCCACCGGCTCGGCGGTCGCCGGCGACGCCTTGGCGGGGTGGCACCGGGCGAGGTCGCCGGTCGGCTTCAGGTCGGGCCGCCGGGTCGGCAGGGTGAGCGTCGACCGCAGCAGGCGGTTGCCGCCCGGGGTGGTCACCCGCATCGGTCGGCCCGAGCGGAGCGTGACCCGCGTCTGGTGCGGACCCACCGCGACGGACAGGGTCCGACCGCGCCAGTGCAGGGCCGAGGCCTGTACGCCGTGCAGCTGCGGCGGCAGGCTCGGGTCGAGCCGCACGCCACCTGCGCCCCACCGGAACCCGGTGTAGCCGTAGAGGAACTCCTGCAGGAACCCGCCGGCGCCGGTGGTGAACGTGAAGGCCCCACCGGTGCGTGCCTCGGAGAACTGGTCGTAGGGCGGCCGCATGAACGGGTCGGCGCTGCGCCGGGTGAAGGTGAACGCCGCGCAGCCCGCGATGCCGAGCTTCGAGGTCACGATCTAGTGGATCGCGTCGGTCATCGACGGGCCGCCGGGGTCGGTGCGCGGCACGTAGTAGTCGAGGTCCGACCTGGTCACCTTGCGCGACTGGTGGTGCTGCCAGGGGTAGGAGAGCAGGGTGACGTCGGCCTGCTTGACCGCGTCGCCCGGGTAGCGGGCGTACTCGGGGTGGATGCCCAGGCTCTTGTCGAACAGGATCCGCAGTCCGTGCGCGACCCGTGACCAGCGTGCGTCGGCCGGGCGATGCAGGGTATGCGCTGCGGCCACGGCAAAGCGGAGGGCCTGCGCGGCTGACATGTTGGTGTAGACGCTGTCGTCGACGCCCTCGGCGTACTCGTCAGGAGGGATCACGTTGCGGATGCTGTAGGAGCCGTCCGCGCGCTTGGTCGCTCGGCTGGCGTAGTAGCGGGCGATTCCCTGGAGGATCGGCCAGCCGCGGGAGGCGAGCCAGTGTCGGTCGCCGGTGGCCAGCCAGTACTGGTGGACGGCCAGCGCGATGTCGGCGTTGACGTGGATCTCGAGCTTGCCGGTCTTGGCGAACGCGGGCGTCTCCTCGGTGCCGCGAAGCGCGCTCTCCCAGGGGAAGCGGGCGCCCTTCCACCCGGTCCTCCGCGCGTTGGCGCGAGCCGCGCGGAGCCGGTCGAAACGGTACTGCAGGCTCTCGCGGGCCAGCGCCGGCTCTGTGGCGAGCAGGGTCGGGTACATCCAGGTCTCGGAGTCCCAGAAGACGTGGCCGTTGTAGCCGTCGGACGAGAGTCCGCCCGGCGACGGGGCCCAGGGAGTGTCTTGGCGGACGCTGGCAAGGAGCGCGTAGAACGACGACCGCACCTGCCGCTGGAGCCGCGCGTCGGCGGACACGACCACGTCGGAGCGCCAGAGCCGGGCCCAGGCGGCGTCGGAGGTCCGGCGCAGGTGTCCGTACCCGAGCCGGGACTCGCCGCGCGACGCCGCCAGCGCTCGGACGTGGGGACGGCGCGTGTCGGAGGCGGTCGCGACGCCGACGTACTTGGTGACCGTGTAGGTCCGGCCGGCCCGCACGCGGAGCGAGACCGCCTGCTTGGCCGTGAGCCCGTTGGCCGCGGCGACCCGGTGGACCCGGCCGCCGACCAGGGTGGAGGCCTCGGTGGCACGGACGTGGAGGCCTGGCGTCGTGACGTCGACCCACTGGGTCCGGCCGCTGTGTCCCTTGCCGCGCGACCTGAGCAGCTCAGCGGCTCGGCCGGTCAGCTCGTCGGTCACCGAGACCCGGCCGGTGAAGTGCGGGACCATCCGCAGCCGGACCACCGCCCCATGGCGGCGAGCGCGGTCGGGGGTGACGTCGTAGCGCAGGTGGACACGCTTGCCGGCCGGGGATCTCCACGTCAGCGACGTGGTCAGGGTGCCGGTGCGGAGGTGGAGCGACTGGCGGTAGCCCGACACGGTGCCGCGGGAGAGCCGGTAGGCGCCGCTGCCGTCGTCGTAGGAGAGCGTGGACCAGGCCGGCAGGGCGGCGCGCCGCTCGATCTTCGGCTGCGGCGGGGATCCCGGAGGTGCGTCCGGTACGCCGAGCGCGTAGAGGCCGTGGACCTCGGACTGGGTCGGGAGCGGGTCGGTCTGCCCGGGC
>JAHEXO010000312.1 GCA_023252065.1 Nocardioides sp.
GGCGGCGGCGACGTAGCCGGGCAGGAACGGACCGTCGTACCGGCTCCGGTCGACCAGGGTGTGTCGCGTCTCGCCGTACGTCGCGATGGCGGCGGTGCGGACCGTGCCGAACTCGTCGGTGACGTCGTGCGGCTCGTCGAGGATCGTCGCACCCTGGGCGCGGGCGTGCTCGATGCACTGGTCGACGTCGGGCACCTCCATCGCGAGGTCGACGACACCGTCGCGGTGCCGGCGGTGGTGGTCGAGGACCGGGCTGTCGCTGGTGACACCGCCGGTGAAGACGAACCGGGCGCTGCCGGAGCGCAGGACGTAGGACTTGCTGTCGCGGCGGCCGTGCTCCGGGCCGGCGTACGCCTCGAGGTCCATCCCGAAGGCGAGCTGGTAGAACTGCGCGGTCTGGGTCGCGTTGCCGACCACGAAGCCGACGTAGTCCTGGGCGGTCACCGGGAACGGGTCGTTGGTGGGGTCGTACTCGACGAGCCCGACCAGCTGCTTGAGCTGCTCGAGGGTCAGGTCTGCCTTGAGCTCCTCGGCGGTGAGGGCACCGCCCGTGGACGGGGTCTCGTGGGTGGTGGTCATCCGGACACCCTGCCGTCCGGTGACAAACTGTGCAACAGTACGCCGAAACACTGGGCATGTTGCACACCTCAGGAGCCGAGATGGACGACCTCGACCGCACGTTGCTCGCCCGGTTTGCCGAAGACCCCCGGATCGGCGTGCTCCAGGCCAGCCGCGACCTCGGGGTGGCCCGGGGCACCGTGCAGGCGCGGCTCGACAAGCTCACCGAGGCCGGGGTCATCACCGGCTGGGGCCCGGAGCTCTCCCCCGAGGCGCTCGGCTTCCCGGTCACGGCGTTCCTGACCCTGGAGATCCGGCAAGACAGCGACCGGCACGGGGGTCACGACCGCGTCGCCCGCCACCTCGCCACCATCCCCGAGGTGCTCGAGGCGCACACCATCACCGGCGCCGGCGACCTCTTCGCCCGGGTCGTCGCCCGCTCCAACTCCGACCTCCAGCGGGTCATCGACCTCGTCCTCGCCGACCCCGCGATCGTCCGCTCCTCCACCGTGATCGCCCTCGCCACCCAGATCCCCTACCGGGTGCTCCCGCTCGCCCATTCCGGTAGTCCGTGACGTTCGTCAGTCGGCCCCACGCTCGGCCACCCTGTCGAACGTCACGGACTACCGGAGAGGTCAGGTGAAGATCATGCAGGTCGAGGTGGCATGGGCGACCAGCCGCTCCTCGGCGTCGAAGAGCTGGGCCTGGGCCAGCGCCGTACGACGGCCGCGCTGGACGACGGTGCCCTCGGCCCGAAGCCGGCCCGAGTCTACGGTGACCGGCCGGAGGAACTTCACGGTGAGGTCGAGCGACGTGTAGAGCTCGCCGGCCGCCAGGGTGGAGTGGACGGCACACCCGGTGGCGGTGTCGAGCAGGGTCGAGATGACGCCGCCGTGGACCGAGCCGATCGGGTTGTAGTGACGCCGCAGCGGCACCAGCTCGACGCTGACCGCGCCGTGCTCGGCGCGGAAGTTCTCCATCCCCACGGTCTCGGCGATCGGAGGCGGCGGAAGCCGGCCCTCGAAGATCGCCTCCAGCTGCTCGAGGCCGTTCATCGATCCGAGGTCGAGGTCCTGGGTCTGGTTCATGAACGCAGCCTGCGCCCTCGTTGCTGGGTCTGTCAACAAGACTTAGGCTGTGCCTATGAGCACCGCTCCCCCGGCCCTGGCCTGGTCGACCGACAACTGCACGGTCGGGCGCACGATGGCGATCCTCGGAGAGCGGTGGACGTTCGTCATCCTGCGCGAGATCTTCAACGGCGTACGCCGCTTCGACGACATCCGGGAACACTCCGGCATCCCCCGCCAGGTGCTCAGCAACCGCCTCGGTCTCCTCGTCGAGCAGGACGTCCTGCGCCGCGAGCCCTACCGCGAGCCGGGCGAGCGCGCCCGCGCGGAGTACCGCCTGACCGCCAAGGGCTTCGACCTCTACCCGGTGCTGGTCGCCATCGCCGACTGGGGCGACCGCTACGTCGCCGATCCTGGCGGCCCGCCGGTCGAGTTCGTCCACCGCGGTTGCGGGTCGCCGGCGCACGCCGTGGTCGAGTGCTCCGCCGGTCACCGGATCGAGCGGCCTCGCGACCTGGCACCCCGACCCGGCCCCGGGGCCCAGATCCGCCTGCCCTACGCTCGGACACCCTGACGATCGTCACGGACTACCGGGGGCAGGTCAGGCAGAGGGCTTGGCCGCCCACTCGCGGAGGCGGTTGATCCTGGCGAGGAGCTGGTCGGCGTTGGCGATCGCGGCGGCGGGGCCGCCGAGCTCCTTGCGCAGGGCGGCGTGGGTGACGCCGTGGGCCTGGCCGGTGCGGTGGTGCCAGGCGCCGATCAGGCCGTTCAGCTCTCGCCGCAGTACGGCGTGCTGCTCGTGGGTGGTCGGCTCGCGGGTCGGCTCGGGCTCGGCCGCCGCTGCAGTACGTCGTGAACGCTGGCGGTGGTGGAGCAGCTCGCGGACCTGGTCGGGCTCGAGCAGGCCCGGGATGCCGAGGAAGTCCATCTCCTCGTCCGATCCGACGTGCACCTCACCCGCGTGGCCGAACGCCGCGCCGTCGAAGACCACCTGGTCGAAGCGCGCCTGCGACCCGAGCGCCTCGAAGCTGCCCAGCAGCTCGTCGGAGGCGCCGACGTCGGCGTTGGCCCGGTCGAGCAGGTCCTGCTCGGCGGCGAAGATGTCGTCGTCGTCGCGGACGGCCCGCCCCAGCACGTGGTCGCGCTCGACCTCCATCTGGGCGGCGAGACCGAGCAGGTTCGGCACCGACGGCACGAACAGCGACGCGGTCTCGCCCCGCGCCCGCGCCCGCACGAAGCGGCCCACGGCCTGGGCGAAGAACAGTGGCGTCGCGATGCTGGTGGCGTAGACCCCGACGGCCAGCCGCGGCACGTCGACCCCTTCGCTGACCATCCGCACCGCGACCATCCAGCGCGCGTCGGAGTCGGTGAACGCGGCGATCCGTTTTGAGGCAGCCTTCTCGTCCGACAGCACGACGGTGGCCTTCTCACCGCTGATCGAGCGGAGCAGTGCGGCATAGGCCCGGGCGGAGTCCTGGTCGGTGGCGATGACGAGCCCGCCCGCGTCGGGCACGTGGCGTCGTACCTCTGTCAGCCGGCGGTCGGCCGCAGCCAGCACGGCCGGGATCCAGTCACCCTGCGGGTCGAGCGCGGTGCGCAGAGCCTGCGCCGTCAGGTCCTTGGTCAGCGGCTCCCCCAGCCGCGCGGCCACCTCGTCGCCGGCCCGGGTGCGCCAGGCCATCTCGCCGGAGTAGGCCATGAACAGCACCGGCCGGACGACGTGGTCGGCCAGTGCGTGGCCGTAGCCGTAGGTGAAGTCGGCGACCGAGCGCGGGATGCCGTCGCCGCCGGGCTGGTAGCGCACGAACGGGATCGGGTTGACGTCGGAGCGGAACGGCGTGCCGGTCAGGGCCAGCCGGCGGGTCGCGGGGTCGAACGCCTCCTGCACCGCCTCGCCCCACGACAGCGCATCGCCCGCGTGGTGCACCTCGTCGAGGATCACCAGGGTCCGGAAGCGCTCCACCCGGATCCGCATCGCCAGCGGGTTCACCGCGACACCGGCGTAGGTCACCGCGACGCCGACGAAGTCGCTGGAGGTCTTCCCCGCCCCGGCGGAGAACGTCGGGTCGATCGGGATCCCGGCCCGCGCCGCGGCCTCGGCCCACTGGAGCTTGAGGTGCTCGGTCGGCGTCACCACGACGACCCGGTCGACGACCCGGCGCCCGAGCAGCTCGGCGGCGGCCGACAACGCGAACGTCGTCTTGCCGGCGCCCGGCGTGGCGACTGCGAGGTAGTCGCGCGGGCCGCGACCGAAGTAGTCGGTCAGGGCCGCGGTCTGCCAGGCGCGCAGGGACGGCGCCGTGCCCCAGGCCGCCCGCTCCGGCCAAGCCGGAGAGAGAGCGGGAGAGGGTGGTACGGCGTCAGGTGGGGGCGGTGCCGTCACTCGCCGGGGCTTCCCGAGCCGCCTGGGTCACCGGGCTTGATCGACTCCCAGATCTCCTTGCACTCCGGGCAGACCGGGAACTTCTCCGGCGCCC
>JAHEXO010000313.1 GCA_023252065.1 Nocardioides sp.
GTCCAACCGCTACGGCGAGATCGCGCCGCGGGTGCAGGCCCTGTTCGCGCGCTACGACCTCGAGTACTGCGCCCGGCCGCACCCGCAGCAGGTCTACTCCGCGTGGCACAAGGTGGTCCGGCTCTCCCTGCCCAACGGCTGGCTCGACTCGACCACCGCGCGCAACCTGCCCACCCAGCTCCAGCGGCTCTACCAGATGGCCACCGGTGGCCCGAAGGTCCGCCGCGCCCTCCAGGCGCGGATGATCCAGGAGAGCCGCCGCGCCGCCGCCGACTCCGCCCTCGCCGCCTAGGACCCGCTGAGTCGCCGGTTCACCGGCGACTCGCGCACTTCTCGGCCGGTGCAACGGCCGGGAAGTGCCCAGAGCACGTCGGCGCTGTGGCTGGTGTGACTCGTGGGTGGAGCCGGCCGCGGCGGTGAGAGGATCGCGAGGTGTTCGCCTCGGTCGCCCCCACGCCGTACGACGTGGGGCGGGCGCTGCCGGGCGACGACCTGGTGCCCGATGCGGACGTGGTGATGGACCGCGCCTTCGACCTCGACGTACCACCGGAGCAGGTGTGGCCGTGGTTCGTCCAGCTCGGCAAGCACCGCGCCGGCTGGTACCTCCCGCGCGGCATCGAGCGCCTGGTCCCGCCCGGTCGACGTGCGCTGCGCCGGCTGGACGCCTCGCTGCTCGACCTCCACGTCGGACACGTGATCCCCGACTGGGGCGGTCGGCACGCGACGTTCGAGGTCGCGATCCTCGAGCCTCCGCACGCGCTCGTCCACACCACACAGCGCGGTCGCACCCGAGGCTCGTGGGCGATCGTGCTCGAGCCGACCGACCTCCGTCGCACCCAGGGCACCCATGTCCAGCTGCGGCTGCGGCTGGCTCCCGTCAAGCACCCTCGGGTCGCCGACGCCCTCGGCGGCCTGATGGACGCCGCCACCGTCGCCGGCTTGGCTGCGGGGCTCCGGGAGCGGGTGGCTGTCGACTAACTGGCATACAGCCCGGAGTTTCGGCCCGGCCCCTGGTCCGGTTTGTATGCCAGTCAGTTGCAAGCGCCCGGCCGCGACGCCCGCCCGCCCGCCGCCCGCGCGTATCACCGGCCCCGGCGGGCTCTCCTGTTCCCAAGGGCCGCCCGCGGCGAGACGATGTCCGGATCGGGCCGCCCCCCGGCGGCAAGGAGCCCGGCATGAAGCACACGACATCCGGCGGGTCCGACCTCCAGGGTCCCGCCCTCGGCCTCGGGTCTACGTACGGCTACAGCGGCGCCGACCTCACGAACCTGCGTACGGCGATCGCGCGCGAGGAGGTCGTCTGGCAGCCCGAGGGCACGGCCGAGCCGCGCACCCTCGAGCTGCGCATCCACGGGGTCGGCGGGGCGCCACCCGAGGTCAACCTCGAGTCACCCGCCACCCTCCAGGTGGCCGGTGACGCCCGGGCCGGCTTCTACCGCGCCTGGTTCCCCGGTGGTACGGCGCGTGGTCGCCCGCTCCAGGAGGCCTACTGCTGGGGACACCTCGACACCGCCTGGTGGACCGCCCTCTGGCTTCTGCTCCTGCCCTTCGGGCTCCTCAACGTCGCGCACTGGGCGCTGCCCGCGGTCGGGCCGAGCCCGGTCCGAGCGACCGCCCGAGCGCTGCTGCGGCTGCAGAGCCTGCTGCTCACCGTCGCCCTGGTCGCCACCACCTGCTACATCGCCCTCGACCTGGTGGCCTGGCAGGCCGCCGAGCGCGACCTGCTCTGGGCCTGGACCGGTGGCTTCGAGAACTGGCAGCTGGGGACCCGGATGGCGCTGATGTCGCTCGCGGTGTTCGCGGTGATCGGCGTCCTGTGGTGGCTCAGCCACCGCACCCAGGGCGACTACGAGGACCGCAGCTCCGGCGCGGGCGCACCCGACCTCGACATCTGGCCGCTCTCCGACCGGATGCTGTGGTGCGGCGCCCTGCCGGTGACCCGCCAGCGCGCGGTCCACCTGCTCGCCGCCTCGGCGACCGTGCTCATGATCCAGGGTCTGCCGCGCTCGGCGACCCTGGCCTGGGTGCGACCCGTCGTCTGGGTGGTCGCGATCGTCGTCGGCGTCGTGGCCGTCGCCCTGACGCTCTCGCCCTGGACCGACCGCGGCGTCGACCGTCCCGACACCGACCGGCCCCTGCTCCTCGACCGCCTCGTGGTGGTCGGCTCGCGCGTCGTCCTGGGCTTCGCCGTGCTGGTCTCGCTGGCGCGGATCTGGTGGCAGCCCGACGCGACGTACGCCACCGCTCTGCCCTACGACGGCCGTGTGCAGCTGGTCCTGTTCTTCTCCGGCCTCGTGCTGGCCGGCGTCGTCGCGCTGGTCGTGCTGGCGCACGCGCCGTGGGTGCAGCGCGACGTCTTCGTGCGCGGTCTCGGCAGTGCGGTGATGACGCTGCTGGCCACCCTGATCTCCACGATCTTCACCGCCAGCCTGCTCAACTCCGTTGCCCAGATGATCGCCCGGCCGACCCTCGCCACGGTGCCCGTGCCGACCAGGAGCCCCGACGCCCTCTACCTGCCCAGCACGGCGTACTCCGGCGGGCTGGCCTTCCTGGTCGCCGTCATCTCGGCCGGCGTCACGGCCCTCGTGCTGGTCTTCGTCGTCCGCAACCTCAAGGCGCGGCGGGTGCGGCAGGAGGAGATCGGCCCGCTCTACGCCGGCCGCGGCCCGGTCGGTCCCGACGGCACGACCCGCATCGACACCGAGGCCGCCCACACGGTCTCGCGCACCATCGCGACCTCGCGGCTCACCGACTCCTCGGGCTGGGCGCTGTTCTGCGTCGTCACCCCGACGTTCCTGGTGCTGCTGGGATATCAGGCGTTCCTGCAGATGCATCCGGTCGGCAACCCGCACCTGAAGTGGCTCGCCAACGCCGGCGCCTACCTCGCCACCGCCGCCACGATCGGGTTCCTGGCCTACCTCCGGTCGGCGGTCACCGATCCCGCCGCCCGCAAGCGGGTCGGCTTCCTCTGGGACGTCATCACGTTCTGGCCGCGAGCCTGTCACCCGCTCGGCCCCCCGTCGTACGCCGAACGCTCGGTGCCCGAGGTCGTCACCCGGATCCGGCGCATCGTCGGCGACGACCTCGAGCCCTACGACCCGGCGCAGGCCCTCGACCACGCCGAGCAGTACGACGCCGGCACCGCGCCGGCCTATCGCGAGGAGCACACCGACGTGCTGCTCGTCGGCTACAGCCAGGGCTGCCCGATCGCGACCGCCGTCGTGTGTCAGCTACCGCCGGAGGTGCGCAGGCACGTGCGGCTGCTGACGATGGCGTCCCCCGTGCGGCGGCTGTACGGCCGGACCTTCCCGTCGCACTTCGGGCCCGACCAGATCGCCGCGCTCGAGGTCGGGCTCGACGGCCGCTGGACCAACCTGGTCCGGGAGACCGACTACATCGGCGGCTGGGTGAAGGCGCCCGGCGGAGGCGGGGTCGACCACCGGCTGCTGGACCCGCCGGTGCTGTGGGAGGACGAGGACCCGGCCCCGCCGCTGACCCACCTGCACTCGAGCTGGTTCAGCGACCCGCAGACCCGCCCCTACGCCGAGGCGCTGCTCTACCCGCCGTCGGGCGGCTCAGATGCCGGGGAAGGTCTGACGCAGCAGGTCGAGCTCGACACCCCGGACGCTGACGTCGCCGGGAGTGTGGTCGGCGTCGAGCCGTCCGTAGACCAGCCGGACGAACGCCTCGGCCGGGAGCCGCAGCTCGGCTGAGGCCGCGGTGTCGTCGGACGACGGCGCCAGACCGACGCCGCCCGGGCCGAGGTCGAGGTGGAAGGCGCGCTCGGGGTCCGTCGTACGCACCTCCACCGACAGCTGGTCGTCGCCCTTCTGTCCCGACCAGGCGGCGACCATCGGCAGGTTGGCGAGCACCTGCTCGGCCCGGTCGGGCGCGATCGTCGAGGTCGGGTCGAGGGCGACCGTGATGTCCCAGGTGTGCAGCACGTGCTCACCGACGCGCAGCCGCAGGAATCCGGCCAGGTCGAGGTCCATGCCGAACAGGTGGAGCCGCCATCCCGTTAGCTGCTCCTCGGTCAGGGCGTCCGCCGCGGCGAGGAGCGCGGCGTTGGCGGTGACGGAGTCTCTCACCTGGTCG
>JAHEXO010000314.1 GCA_023252065.1 Nocardioides sp.
TGCCCACCCCGAGCTCCGCCTGGTCGTGGTGATCCCCCTGGTGCCCGACATCGCCGGGCTCAACCGGGTGCCGCAGTACCTCGGCCGCGAGCGCGCCCTCCTCACGCTGATGCGGCTGGCGCCCGGCCGGGTGGCGGCGTACGGCCTGGAGAACCATGCCGGCACGCCGGTCTACGTGCACGCGAAGGTCTGCGTGGTCGACGACATCTGGGCCAGCACGGGCTCCGACAACTTCAACCGCCGCTCGTGGACCCACGACTCCGAGCTCAGCGCCGTCGTGCTCGACGAGGACTACGCACTCGATCTGCGGCTCACGCTGGCCGCAGAGCACCTCGACCGGCTCGGCGAGGTCGGCGAGCACGGTCTCCGCGAGACGATGGCGGACTGTGTCGACCCGCGCGGCATGTTCGCGGCGTACGACGAGACCGCGGCGCGGCTGGAGGCCTGGCACGCAGGCGGGCGGCAGGGTGAGCGCCCACCGGGCCGGCTGCGCCCGATCCCGCTGCCCCGCTTGTCGCGGCTGACCCGGGCCTGGGCCCGCATACCGCTCGACGTGGTCCACGACCCCGACGGGCGGCCCGGCCCGCTGCGCGGCACCGACGACTACTGAACACCGTCCCGGGACCCTCAGAGCAGCTCTGCGAGCAGTGCCGCCGCGCGCTGTGCGCCGTCCTCCGGCACCGGCAAGTAGTCGCGAGAGCGCGACAGCTCGTCGGCGAGGGCGACGGCGAGGGTGTGGGGGTCAGCGGAGTCGTAGTCCATCGCCCGACCGGCGCGGTGGCGCTCGAGACGGTGCCGAACGTGCACCTGCTGCTCGAAGTGGTGCCGGAGCGGGAAGTACAGGAACGGACGACCTGCTGCGGTCAGCTCCATCGTCGTGGACAACCCGCCCTGGACGACGGCCACGTCGCATGCGGCGTGGTGCAGATCCAGGTCGGGGACGAACCCGTGGACGTGGACGCCCCTCGGCGCCGGGAAGGCGGAGGGATCGAGCCGGGGACCGGTCACGACGTGCATGGTGAGTCCGGGTACCCGGTCGGCCGCTGCGTCGTAGGACTCGATGATCCTGCGTAGCAAGGGTGCTCCCACGCCGGAGCCACCGACGCTCACCAGGCAGACGACCTCGTCGTCGCCGTATCCGAGCCTGGCGCGGAGCCTTTCCCGTTCGCCGGGCTCGGGACGGGCTCCCGTCACGTAGCCGCTGAACGCGAAGTGGTCCCTGGTCCAGTCGCTGATCGTGGGGAGCCCTGGCCCGAGCGGGCTTGCCACGAGGTCGTCGGGATCGCCGATGAAGACGGATCGATCGCGTAGTCGCGGATAGCGGGCGATGTGCTCCACCATCTCCGCGTTGTAGTCGGAGGTCAAGAACGCCTCGTGGTCTCCACCGTCGGCCATCGGCACCCAGCCCACGAAGTCGGTCATCCACGCGAAGGGCGCGCGCTTGAGTCCGGGGTTCTCGTGGAGGAAGTGGTCGAGGTCCCAGGCTTCGTCGCCCACCCACAGGTCGTAGTCGCGTTCGCGGACCAGGTCGTCGAAGACCATGAAGTTGGCGACCAGGATCTCGTCCATCCGCCGGATCGCCTGGAAGGCGTGCAGGTCGTGCTCGCCCGACTCCGATTCGACGTGGCCGCTCTCGCTGGACAGCCAGGCGGAGGCAGGATGCACCCGCTCACCGGCCTGTGCCAGGAACTCGGTGACCGGCGACTGCGAGAGCCACTCGATCTCCAGGCCGGGATGAAGCTTGCGAAGCTCGTCGGCGATGGCCAGGTCGCGTCGTACGTGACCCAGGCCGATCGGGGACGAGAGGTACAACGCACGCTTCCGTCGTCGCGGCGCGCGCTCCCGATGGGCCGGCGGCCGCGGTCCGGTGGCGGCCGTGAGCACGTCGTCGAGGACGCGGTCCAGGGCCACGGGCTCCCGACCCTGGGGGGCGTGTCCGGTGCCGACGAAGGTGACGAGCGCTCCGCCGGTGAGCTGCGCCAGCCGGGCGCCGGCCGCGTAGGGGATGACCCGGTCGTCGGTGCCGTGGACGACGACCACCGGGCATCGCACCGCGGCACACTGGTCCTCTACGGCGCGCTCTCCGGGAACGCGGCCGAGCTCGGCTCTGACCAGGGTCTCGCCGTCCGTGCCGCGGCCCCAGCCGACGAGGTCCTCGATCAGCTTGGTGGAGTGCTCCTCGGGGACCACCTGGTCGAAGAAGAAGTCGAGGAAACCAGGGTAGTCGCGCAGCCAGGAATGCCGGTTGTAGCGGTCCCAACCCTCGCCCGCGCCGAGGTCCTGGTCCCACCGGTCGAACGAGGCCTGGCGCTCGGCAGGGAACGGCGCCAGATCCCGGATCGACGGCGCGATCGCGACCCAGGCGGCGACCCGTTCGGGATGGTCGGACGCGAGGTCGAGGGCGTGCAGGTTCCCCATCGACAGCGCCACCACGACGGCCCGCTGGGTGCCGCTCGCGTCGAGCACGTCGAGGGCGTCCTGCGTCTGCTCGGTCCGTGCATAGGCCGACGCCCTATCGGGACGGTCGGAGGCCCCGTTGCCCCGTGGGTCGAACGTGATCACCCGGGTCCGCCGCGCCAGGAACGGAACCTGGAACTTCCAGACCTCGCCCGGCACGATGCACCACGTGGGGAGCAGCAGCACCGCCGGATCCTCGGGCCGGCGCAGCTCGCCGTAGGACTGCCAGGCGATGCGCACACCGTTTCGTTCGACCCATCCGGTCTGGTCGGGTTCTCGTGCCTTCACAGTGGTCTCCTTCAACGCCGAGAGGGCCATCCGGACCGGGATCGCCCCTGGCTGTCGGGCCGCGGTGCCGGCGTGGACACGGCCGGCGAACTCGGCGATCTCGTGGTTCACCCGGACCGGGAAGCGCGCCTGCGGTAGGTGCCCGGCACCCCCGAGCACCAGCAGCTCGGCGCCGACGAGCCGGGCGATGTGGACGCCGCGGGCGAACGGCTGGCACAGGTCATGGGTGCCGTGGATGACGAGGACCGGACAGGTGATGGCGCCCAGCTCCCGCCGGACGGAGGCCGGGTCGTCGCCGACGAAGTCGGCGTCTCGCAGCGCGAGCATCACCTCGCCGGTCGTCCCCTCGGCCCAGTCCACGACGTCCTCGCAGATCTTGGTGCTGTGGGGCTCGTTGCAGATCTGGGAGAAGAACCACCGCGGGAACGCCGGCCAGTCGCGGCGCCAGACGCCCTCGTTGTAGACCGCCCATCCCTGCGGATCCTCGACGTCCGCGCCCCAGTTCGCCGCGGTGTCGATGCCGCGGTCGTGCTTGGGTGTCCCGTCGTCGGCGCCAGGTGCGATCGCCACGACGCCGGCCACTCGCTCGGGGTGCCGGGCTGCGGCCAGCAACCCGTACCAGGAGCTCTCGCACAGCCCCACCAGGACGGCTCGGTCGATGCCGACGGTGTCCATCACCGCGACCAGGTCACCGACGAACGTCAGGTCTCCGTAGAGCTCCGGGTCGACCGGCCGGTCGCTGCGCCCGTTCCCGCGGCCGTCGATCACCACGACCCGGTGATGACGGGACAGGTAGGCCACCTGGGCCTTCCACATCCGGGAGTCGACGATCGTGTCTGCCGGCGTGAACACGATCGGCAGCCCTCCGGGCTCGCCGTAGACCTCGTAGTGGACCCGGACACCGTCGCGGTCGACGTACCCCTCGTGGTCAGGTGGTCGTGCCCGCACGCTGTCGCCTCCCTCGACGGATGCTCCGGCTCCCAGGATCCCACCCCTCGCAGGGTCTCGGCCAAGGCGGACGACCCCGGGTGGGCATCAGGGGACCTGCTCCGATCCCTGCAGCCATACCGGGAGTGCGGAGAGTCCCCGCAGCACCACGCCGTCGCCGTGACCCCAGTGAAGGTCTTCCGGCGCGACCGCCAGGCGCATCCTCGGGAACCGCCGGACCAGCTCGGTGAACGCGATCTCCGCCTCCAGTCTCGCCAGGGGCGCACCGAGGCAGTGGTGGACCCCGTGGCCGAAGGCCACGTGCGCTCCACCGTCTCGTCGTACGTCGAACGCGTCCGGGTCGTCGTTCCGGTCCGGGTCCCGGCCGGCGGCGGCGAGGTTCACCAGAACCTGCACAC
>JAHEXO010000315.1 GCA_023252065.1 Nocardioides sp.
CCAGATTCTGTACGACCAGGACGGCGCTGCGGCGCGTGTGCGCGACCACGCGGCGCAGATGTTGGCAGGTGGCAAACCGCCGATGGGCGCGGCCCGACGAGCGTGGTCACGCTGGGCGTCGGAGGATCGGCTCGACGCGGCGGCCGGGCTCGCTGCGGACGATCCGGTGGCCGCCCACATGGTCCTGCACGAACGGGTGATCGACCTGACGGCGACGTTCTTCGATGTGCGCGAGCAGTGGACGCCCCCGCTGAAGCGCCGGCCGGCAAAGATCGCCGACCTCCATCCAGGTCTGCACCGTCTGCTCACCGCGATCTACGCGGAGGGAGTGTCACTTACCGACCAGGTGGCGCTCGCCCGGCGCATGCTCCCGCTCATCTACGACGAGGCGAGGACCTGAGCACCCCTCAGCCCGGAGTCCCGGACGGGCGGCGGGCCGGGATGGCAGGCACCGGATCAACGACCACTCATCGGCTGAGTGCCCCGGACACCCGTTGTGAGCGGGCGCTGGTTCGCCGGCGGGTTACGGGCTGGCCGCGGATGGGGCGGGGTCCAGGTCTCCGGCGTCGAGCCAACGGCCGGCAGGCGGCCCAGCCGAGAGGGAGCGCTGCAGGCCGCCAGGGAGCAAACCGCCCAGCTGGCCCAGAGCCAGCGGGACGGCCCCACCCGAACCGCTCGGGCCGGATGGGCCCCGAACTCATCCCCCCGGTGGAGTTAGAGGCGCCACGTGCCAACCTACCCGGCCGAAACCACAAGGGGTGAATGGTTGGAGTTCTAGAGAACCGCGCCGCGGGGTTCGACTTCCACGGCGGCGACGCCCCTCGCGTAGAGCACCACGAGTCGTTCGCCGTGTCGACATCTCAGGACCCCAGATGGGTCGGACAACGTGGAGACGACCCGGTCAATGATCTCGTCTTCGCTGCGCGCATCCCCATCCTCGTAGGTGACATCCACGTTGGCGCCACTGATGAGCCGGACACGAAGCACGATCGCTTCCACTTTCCGAACAGTAGACGTTCCTCACACCTACCGCTCATCGGCTGACAGGGCACCGGACAGCGACCTGAGCGTGCCTTTCGCGAGCCGGGATGCGGCACGTTTCGCCGACCGCTGGTCTGATCCCACCTCGCTGTCGTCGCGACGCAGGGGTGTTTCTCCGCAGGCGCGAACGTCTCGCGACCATCCACGGCGCCTCTGTCGAGACGCGTGTCTCACTCTCCTGGAGACTCGCGGCCCTGCCAGGTGGTCAGGCAGGCGCGGTTGCCCTGCGGGTCGGCGAGCACCCAGAACGCCGGCGCGGCGGTGTCGTCGACCAGCTCACCCCCGGCCGCGATCGCGGCGGCGATGCGGTCCTCGACCACCTCGGGCGGGACGCGCAGGTCGAGGTGCCAGCGCTGCCGCGGTGGGTCGTGTGCTTCGGTGGGCTGGAACCAGATGGTGGCCCGCCGCCCAGTGGCGTCGCGGAGCTGGATCTCGCCCCAGGCCTCGACCGTGTCGTAGTCGAGCAGGGCCGCCCAGAACGGCCTGATCTCTGCCTCGTCGGCCGAGTCGAGGCCGAGCTCGAGCACGCTGGTGCGCTCGGGGTGCGGCGTGGCCCCGGCGGCCCGGGCCAGCTCACTGACGGTCCGGGCCAGCACCACGTCGCGCGAGGTCACCCCACCGACGTCGTGGCTGATCAGCCGAACGTCGAGCCGCCCGTAGGCGAGGTCTAGGTCGGGATGGTGGTCCATCTCCTCGGCGGCCAGCGTGATGGCGTCGACGAGCGAGACCGCGGTGACGAAGTCACCGGTGTCGAAGCTGGCGTGCAGCCGGTCGATCAGCATGCGCCAGTCGGACAGCTGTTCGCCGTCCAGCTCCAGCTCCGTCAGCGTGCGCCTCGGGTCGGGTGGGGACTCGGACTTGTCGCCCATTCGCGTCACCTTCTGTCCGATCGGGTCAGGGTCCTGAGCTACTCCCCGGCGGAAGCCGTCAGGGTTCCGATCCTGGCACGGGCCACCGCCACACCGTGTCGAAGCGATGCCCTGCCTGCCTCACCGATTGCTCATCGGTGGGCGGTCATGGGGCGCCCACGAAGCTGTCCGGCTGGCAGCCCTGTGGCGGCCAAGCCCACGCCCGACGGACGGGCAGAGGGACGGGGCACGGAGCTCGAGGGTCACCCGCGGCGCCCACGTCACCTGCGGACCACGCTGCGCCCCGAGGACGCCAGAACACCACGTACCTGCCCGCGTCCTGACCCGCGATCAGGGCAGGTTCCGATGATGGCCGCGCGACGAGGGCGGCTCCAGCCCAGTACGTACGAGTGAGGGAGTCATCACCGTAGAAGGTCGATCCCGGCGACAGGCCCCGATAGTCGGAGGCACCGAGCCCGTTGAGGTGGGCACCAGCAGCGAGCAGGTCACGACGTACCTGTGGGGTCACGACCAGGTTACGGGCGGGACGAGGCTTCGGGCGCGCTGTCGGGTCGCGGTGGGGTGGGACGTCGAGCAGGCGGTGAGGCTGATCAGGGCTGCGGCCAGCAGAGACGGAACGAGCCATCGGCGGGCACGAGCTCGGGTCGTCACGGGTGTGGGACGCCGTCCGTGCACGGCCGGTTGCGCGGACGGCCACGTCGGGTGCGCCGCCCTGCCGGTTTCCCGCTCGTCTCCGTAGAGTGTGGCCCGACTCTCGGGTGGACTGCGAGACGGAGAGCGCCCATGGAGGGAGACGCACTCCGGGTCGAGGTCGCCGCCGACAGCCGCGCCGTCGTGATGCTCAAGGCCCTCCGCAACCGCCGTCTGCTCCGGGTCCAGGCTGCCTACCTGGTCTACAACATCGTGTGGTGGGCCTCCTGGATCGCGATCCTGGTGTGGGCGTTCGATGCCGGTGGCGTGCGGGCCAGCAGCGCAGTCGCGGTGATCCAGCTGGTCCCCTCGGCGCTCCTCGCGACGCCCGCGGCCACCTGGCTCGACCGGCTCCCTCGAGCACGGGCGCTGACCTCCGGCTATGCGGCCCAGGCCCTCACCCTGGGTGCCACCGGGGTCGCCCTGGCCATGGACGCGCCGTCTCCCGTCGTCGTCGTGCTGGCGGCCTCGGAGGCGGTCACGATGACGCTCACCCGGCCGGTGCACCACGCCCTGCTGCCGGAGATCTCCGATACGACGGCCGAGCTGACTGCAGCCAACTCCACGTCGGGATGGGCAGAGGCGGCCGGGGTGTTCCTAGGACCCCTGGTCTGCGGGGCTCTCATCGTCGCGACCGGGTCGAGCGGTGTCGTGTTGGCCATGGCCGCCGCTTCGGCCGTCGGCGCCTGCGTGACCTTGCGCATGACGACCTACGCGCCCGCCCCTCGTACGGCGGGTCCGGCGGCGAAGCAGGAGCACCTGGGGACCGTCATCCGCGACCCCGCGGCGCGACTCTTGAGCGGCTTGGTCTTCGCCCTCAACACCCTGGTCGGGCTGGCCGACATCCTGCTGGTCGTCCTCGCCTTCGACCTCCTGCACATGTCGGCAGCGGGCCCAGGTCTGTTGAACTCGGCCGTCGGTCTCGGCCAGATCATCGGCGCAGCCGCCACCGTCGTCCTCGTGGGGCGACGACACCTCGCCGCCGCCGTCGCGCTGGCGGCCGTGGTCGCCGGGCTGGCCTTCGCCTGCTCCGGGCTCGCCTCCCGCTCCCTGGCAGCAGTGCTCCTGATCGGTCTGTTCGGCGCCGGAAAGCTCTTCTTCGACATCGCCACCCGCACGCTGATCCAGCGACTGCTCCCGGACCGCCTGCTCCTGGCCGTGTTCGGGCTGCAGGAGTCGCTCATGATGGCTGCGTTCGCGCTCGGCAGCCTCGTCGCCCCGTTCCTGGTCGAGGCGTTCGGGCCGCGCGGTGCGTTCGCGGTGGCCGGCGCCTTCCTCCCGGTCGTGGCACTGGCGGCGTACCCGGGGTTACGGCGGCTCGACGCCGCGGCCCAGGTCCCGCCCGACGTCCTGCGGCTGCTCCTCGCGATCCCGCTCCTGAACGTGCTGCCGCCGCGGGTGGTGGAGCGGCTCGCCCTCGAGGCAGAGCCCTTGTCGGAGCAGCCGGGGGAGACGCTGGTCGCCGAGGGCGATCTCGGGGCTCGCTTCT
>JAHEXO010000316.1 GCA_023252065.1 Nocardioides sp.
GGCGGCTCGGCGGATGGTTCTTCGGCGGACTCCGCGACGGGCGAGGACGCGGCCAGGTCGGCCAGGACGCGGTCCATCCGGGCCGCCACGTCGGCCGGCATCGGCTCGTCGTGACGCGCCTCGGCGAGGAGGCGCCGTACGGCGTCGATCTCGGGGCTCGGCTGCTCGGTCTCGTCGGTCACGGTGCACCTCCTTCCGGGGCATGGCGTGGTGGACCTGGGGTGGCAGGGATCGGACGCGCCGGCCCGGCCCGCGGTTCCCCGTGAGGTGGGTCACCGAGCTGGTCGCGGAGCAGGACGGCGAGCCGGTCGCGGCCACGGGAGCACCGCGACTTCACGGTCCCCTCCGCGCAGTCGAGGATCGCGGCCGCCTCGGCGACGGTGTACCCCTCCATGTCGACCAGGACCAGCGCCGCCCGCTGCTGCGCCGGAAGGGTCCGGAGGGCGGCCAGCACGGCCCGCCGGCGTTCGTCGGCGACCGCGGCCTCCTCCGGGTCGACCGGGGTGGTGCCGGTGCCCGCCCCGGTGCTCGCGCCCGTGCTGGCCTCGACCGAGCCGCGGTCGCCGCGGTCGTCCAGGTCGTCGGGCAGCGGCTGGGTGCGGCGCACCTTCGCGGCCCGGATCCGGTCCAGACAGGCGTTGACCACGACCCGGTGCAGCCACGTGGTCACGGCCGAGTCCCCGCGGAAGGTCTCGGCACGTCGGTAGGCCGCGACCAGGCCGTCCTGGAGGCCGTCGGCGGCGTCGTGGGGGTTGCCCATGGTGCGCAGGGCGACCGCCCACAGCCGGTCGCGATGGCGGGCGAAGAGGATCCCGAAGGCGTCGTGGTCGCCGGCGACGTGGGCGGCCAGCAGGTCGGCGTCGCTGCGGGCGTCGGTACCGGAGCCGGTCGGCTCAGTCACCGTCGACCACTGCCTCGGCGATCGCGCCACGGAAACCACCCGGCACGGTGGGCAGGGACGTCAGCCACACGACGACGTAGCGCCCGGTGACCGGTGCGGAGAGCTGCACGCTGCCGGTGGTGCCGGAGAGGGTGGCCCGACCGGCCGGCGCGCGAGTGACGGCCGCGGTGGGCCTGGCCGCCAGGACGAAGATCCGGACGGCCGTCGGTGCGCCGACGGTGGTCAGCTCCACCTGGGTGACCCGGTGGGGCTTGCCGAGGTCGAGCACCAGGCCGACGCCCGTCTTGAGACCACCGGGCCCGAGGTTCTCGTTGTAGCGAGACGTCGTCCAGGCAGTCTTCGGGTTGCCGTCGACCGCGAGCGCAGCCTCCTGGGGGTTCTCGTGCGGAGGGTTGCCCTGGGGGTCGAAGTCGGTGGCCGCCACGCCGCTGATCGGGCCGGCCGACGTCGGCGTGCTGCTCGGGCTGCGGGCGGGGCTGGTGGCCGGGGTGTCCGGTACGGCGCCCAGTGGCGAGCGGCCGCGCCCGAGGTTGAAGGCGATCACGGAGGCGATCAGGACGAGCAGACACACCGCGACCAGGGCCGCCAGCCGGAGCCAGCTGACGCCGGGCTGCCGGTCGTCGTCGTCCTCGTCGTCCTCGACGTAGGCCGGGAGTACGCCGCTGCCGGTGCCCGTGGTGGGACCGGCGCCCTCCCAGGGCCAGAAGCCGGCGCCGCCCTCCGCCGAGGGCGGGAGGGTCCGGGGCCGACGGGCCGGCTGGCCGTCGGTGGGGTCGGGTGCGAACAGCGGGCGCACCGGAGGTGGCTCGAGAGCCGGCGGTGGAGGCGCGGGCTCGGTGCGCTGGGCGATCCAGGAGACCTCGTCGTCGTCGTGGAAGATCGGCAGCCCGGCCTGGGTGGGCAGGCCCTGGTCGAGGGGAACGTCCTCGGCGGCTTCGCCATCGGCCACGAGGTCGTCACTGATGACGGCCTCGCCGATCCCGGTGTCGTCGGCCGCGTCGACGACCGGGATCCCGGAGGTGGTCTCGTCGGTGGGCTCGTCGATGGTCTGGGCGGAGGACTCGGGCGCGGGCGGGTCGGGCAGCGGCGTGAGCACCACGGTCGCCCGGCCGGCCGGCGGGTGCTCGAGCCGCATCAACCAGGTCTCGGCCGCACGGGAGGAGGGACCGAGGAAGCCGCGGAGCATGTCGCTGACCATGGCGGCGGTCATGTCGGCGTCGCCGTCCTGGTTGAGGACGTGGTCGCACAGGGCGTCGAGGGTGCGCGGGATGCCGGCTCGCACCTGGCGGGGCCGGAGCACGTGACCGTGCTGCAACGGCGCGGCCGGCACCACCGACCGGCTGGGGCCGGCCCACCTCCCCGTCAGCCCGGCGTACAGCAGCCCGACGAGGTCGACGACGTCGTGGGACGTCGTACCGGCGGGAAGCCCATGCAGGGCGGCGTCGACGGCGAAGCCGATCAGCCGCACCGCGCCGTCGTGGTCGATGAGGACGTTCTCGGGCACCAGCCGCCCGTGAGCGACGCCGGAGGCATGTGCCTGGGCCAGGGTGTCGCCGACCTCGGCCACGATCCAGGCCGCCACGGCCGCGGAGAGGGGGCCGGAGTCGGCGAGCAGGATGTCGAGGCTGGTGCCCGAGCCCCACTCGTTGACCACGAAGCAGCCCTCGGCCGTCTCGTCGATGTCGAGCACGCGCAGCATCCGGCGGTCGAAGACCGTCGCGGACGTGCGGGCCGCCTCGCGGAGCAGGGGCGCTCGTTCGTCGGTGGTGGCGATGATGTGCACGGCGACGTCGCGGTGGAGGACCGAGTCGAAGGCGCGCCAGAAGCGACCGCCTGCCTGCTCGGTCAGGAGGTCGGTCAGTCGGTAGCGCCCGGCGAGCACGTCACCGGGCCGGGTGTGCTCGGGCAACCACGTCCCTTCGCTGCGCTCACCCATGGTAGGAGCGCCGCCCCGGGAAGCGCCGTACGACCAGATCGAGGACGGAGGTGACCTCGCGGATGTGCATCAGCCGGGCCAGGCCCACGAAGACCGCGACGTCGACGCCCGCGAGGGTGACCAGGCGGAACGCGGCCAGCAGGTGGGAGACGTCCTCGCCGCCGCCCGGCAGGGCGTGGCCGACCAACCAGGCCACCGTGGTCGAGATCCCCGCAGCGATCACCAGGCGCACCAGGAAGCGTAGGGACGCCGGGGTCTCGAGGCCGCCCAGCCGACGCGCGAGCATGGCGTAGGAGACCGTCGAGCCGACCAGGTAGGACGCGCCGTAGGCCAGCACGAGTGCCGGGGAGGTGCCCGCGGCGGTGGCCCGCTGCACCAGCACCACTACGACCACGACGTTGGTCGCGGCGATGGCGCACTGGATGAAGAAGACGGTGCGGTTGAGCTCGAGGGCGTAGAACCCGCGCAGCATCAGGTAGTGGACGGTGAAAAGGACGACCCCGGGGCCGAACAGCATGAGGGACGGGGCGAAGTTGCCGAACGTCTGGCTCGACCCGCCGTATCCGAACAGCACCTTGGAGACGTCGTAGGCGACCAGCGGTAGGGCCAGTGCGAACGTGACGGCGAAGGCCAGGGCGGTACGCAGCGTGCCGGCCAGCGTGCCGGCCAGGCCGCCGAGATCACCGTCGCGAGCCTTCGCCGAGAGGCGCGGCAGGATGGCGGTCGCCAAAGAGACCGTGATGATCGCGTGCGGCACGGTCACGAGCAGGTAGGCGGAGGAGTAGACCGTGAAACCGGTCGCCGTCGTCGAGGCGGGCTGGTTGCCGCAGCCGTGCGCCGCCGTACCGCTGGAGGCCAGCCGGACCACGACCGTGAAAGCCACCTGGTTGACCACGACGAACAGCACGGTCCAGATCCCGAGGCGCAGCGTGTGCCCGAGACCGGTGTGCCGGAAGTCGTAGCGCGGCCGGTAGCGGACGCCTGAGGCGCGGAGATAGGGAAGCAGGATCAAGAGCTGCACGACGATGCCCAGCGTCGCGCCGGCTCCCAGCAGGAGCTCCTGACCCCGCGTATAGGCCGAGGCGTCCTGGTGGGTGGCGATCGGGCCGAACCAGACGAGGTAGAGCACCAGGACCAGCACCGAGATCACGTTGTTGGCCACGGGGGCCCACATCATGGGGCCGAACCGGCCGTGAGCGTTGAGGACCTTACCGACCAGCACGAACATGCCGTAGAAGAAGACCTGGGGC
>JAHEXO010000013.1 GCA_023252065.1 Nocardioides sp.
TGCCGGGCCCGCGGCCGTCGATGTGCATCGAGTAGTTCTCGATGCCGGCGCAGGAGCCGACCTGGCGCATCATCTCGACGTCGTACGTCGTCCGCATCCGCAGGCGCTGCGCCTCGAGCAGCTTGCCCTGGCGCTCGAAGGTCGCGAGCCGCTCCTCGAGCTCGGTCTCGATGCCGTTGATCGCCCGCTCCATGCGCTCGGGGCCCGCGACGTAGTGGGTGGCGGGGAAGACGTAGAGCTCGTCGTCCTCGCTGATCACCTCGCCCGTGACCGGGTGGAGCGTCATCAGCCGCTCCACCTCGTCGCCGAAGAACTCCACGCGCACGGCGTGCTCCTCGTAGACCGGGAAGATCTCGAGGGTGTCGCCGCGCACCCGGAACGTGCCGCGGGTGAAGGTCATGTCGTTGCGCGTGTATTGGATCTCGACCAGGCGCCGCAGGATCGAGTCGCGGTCGCGCTCGTCGCCGACCTTGAGCTTGAGCATGCGGTCGACGTATTCCTGGGGGGTGCCGAGACCGTAGATGCACGACACGGTCGAGACCACGATCACGTCGCGCCGGGTCAGGAGGGAGTTGGTCGCGGAGTGCCGCAGCCGCTCGACCTCCTCGTTGATCGAGGAGTCCTTCTCGATGTAGGTGTCGGTCTGAGGGACGTAGGCCTCGGGCTGGTAGTAGTCGTAGTAGGAGACGAAGTATTCGACCGCGTTGTGCGGGAAGAGCATCCGCAGCTCGTTGGCGAACTGCGCCGCCAGCGTCTTGTTGGGCTGCATCACCAGGATCGGCCGCTGCACCTGCTCTGCGACCCAGGCCACGGTCGCGGTCTTGCCGGTGCCGGTGGCGCCGAGCAGCACGACGTCCTGCACGCCGCCCTTGATCCGGCGCACGATCTCCTCGATCGCGGCCGGCTGGTCGCCGCTCGGCTGGTAGTCGGAGACCACCTCGAACGGCGCCACGCGGCGCTCCAGATCGGTCACAGGTCGCATGACGGCCAGCCTAGACGCGGCCACCGACAACGGCCTGAGTAGTTTGGCGGCGTGAGCCGCTCCTCGTCCGTCGACCACTGGATCGGCCTGCTCCGCCGGGCCACGGTCGCGGTCGTGCTCGCGCCGTTCGCCCTGGCGATCGGGATGACGCTGGTCGACTCCTACCGCCGCAGGGGCAAGCGCCGCATCGTGTCGTTCCCGACCGATCCCCCGGCGACCGTGCCCGTCGGCGAGGGCGAGGTCACGACGTACACCTTCGGTCACGACCTCTACGCCGACATGCTCGCCGCGATCGACGGCGCCCAGCGGCAGGTGCTGCTCGAGACCTACATCTGGAAGGGCGACGCCGTCGGGCAGCAGTTCAAGAGCGCCCTCGAGCGGGCCGCGGCCCGCGGGGTCGAGGTCTACGTCATCTACGACAGCTTCGCCAACCTGGTGGTCTCCCCACGCTTCAAGCGCTTCCCTCCAGGGATCAAGGTGCTCCGCTACCCCGTGTACGCCGCGGGGTGGCGTCCGTTCGACCTGCGGCGCTACGGGCGCGACCACCGCAAGATCCTCGTGGTCGACGACAGCGTCGGCTTCGTCGGCGGCTACAACATCGGCTCGGCCTTCGCCACGGAGTGGCGCGACACCCACGTCCGGATCACCGGCCCCGGCGTCTGGGACCTCAAGCGGGCGTTCGCCGACTTCTGGAACCTCAACCGGCGCCGCCGGCTGCGGACCAGCGAGCGACCCCTCCTCATCGAGACCGCCTCGACCTGGGAGCCCACGATCCGGTTCCACCGCAACGTGCCGCGGCTGTGGATGTTCCCGATCCGGTCGATGTACCTCGAGGCGATCACCCGGGCCAGCCGCAACATCTGGATCACCACCGCCTACTTCCTGCCCGACCAGGACCTCGTCGACGCTCTCACCGCTGCGGCCCGCCGCGGGGTCGACGTCCGGCTGCTGATCCCGGCCAAGTCCAACCACGTCGTCGCCGACTGGATCTCGCGCGGCTACTTCTCCCAGCTGCTCAACGCCGGCGTCCGGCTGCTGCGCTACCGCGACGCCATGGTGCACGCCAAGACCGCCACCATCGACGGCACCTGGTCGACGGTCGGCACCGCCAACATCGACCGGCTCAGCCTCACCGGCAACTACGAGATCAACGTCGAGATCATCGACCCCGCGCTGGCGGAGTCACTGGAGCGGATCTTCGCCGTCGACGAGTCCCACTCCCTCGAGCTCACCAGCTCGGAGTGGGAGGCCCGCGACATCTACCGGCGCTTCACCGAGTTCGTGCTCAACCCCCTGCGCCCCTTGTTGTAGCAGGAGCTAAGGCAGGAGAGCGGCGGCCACGGCCTCCCACACCTGGACCGCCGGGATCTCGTCGGTGAGGCCGTTGCAGAGCACCACGAGCGTGAGGCCGCTCTCCCGCTGAGACGCGCCCAGCGTCGAGAACCCTCCATAGCGCCCGCGATGTCCCTGCCAGGCGCCGCCCGGACCGAGCACCGCGAAGGTGCCCATCCCGTAGGTCTTCTGCTCCGGCTCGTCTCCGGCGGCGGCCTGGGGCGTGACCGTGGTCATCACGCGGACCGTGGGCGGGTCGAGCAGCGTCTCGCGCACGAAGAGGGCGTCGAGGAACATCCCCACTCCGACGGCCGTGCCGGCGAAGAGCCCGTCGCCGAAGGGCAGGCCGAACAGGTCGGTCGGGACGCCGGCGGCCTGGTAGGCGGCGTAAGGGTGGACGAACGTGCCGTCGGGATGCTCGTCGTAGCCGTGAGCGAGCCGGCCGAGCGGCACGGCCGACCGGTCCAACGTGAGCACGTCGTCAGCCAGGTCGCCGTGCACGAATGACGTCCAGGCGGCCTGGATCGCCCGGTCGCCGCCGAGGATCCGCGACAGCACCTCGGTGAGGACGATGTAGCCGGTGTTGGAGTAGGCCCAGCGGTCACCGGGCTCGACCGGCTCGCGGAGCCCCGCGGCGAGGACGGCGAACGTGAAGACGCGGTCGGGGTCGTACGCCTCACCGCCACGACCTTCCTCCGGCGGGAACAGGGTTTGTACCTCCGGGGACTCGTAGAGGTCGGGGTAGCCGGAGGTGTGGGTCAACAACATCCGGGGCGTCACCACGGTCGCTCCGGGGAGGTCGTCACCGCGGACCGCCGAGATCGGCGCGTCCAGGTCGAGGAGCCGCTCCTCCATCAGACGCAGGGCGAGAGCGGCGACCAACGTCTTGCCGAGGCTGGCCAGGCAGAACACGGTGTCGTCGGTGATCGGCGTGCCGGTCTCGAGGTCGGCGAGGCCCGCTGAGCCGGTCCAGAGCACCTCGCCCCGCCGGACCAGGGCGGCCTGTGCGCCCGGCGCCCGCGATGCGGCAAGAGCGCGGTTGAGAGTCTCGTCGAGACCGGCAACGGTCGGATCCTGCAGCACCCGCGACACGCTAGTGGCTCGGCTACCGGACGGGCAGGTGCGTGCGCGGCGCCATCCGTGGCCCGTGGCGCGGTCGCCCGCCGGCCAGTCCGTGGATCAGGGCGACGACACGGTTGCGCTGCGGTCGCCAGGGCTCGAGGAAGGCCCGGAGCTCCTCGTCGTCGTACGGCGTGCCGGTCACGGCCCAGCCGACGTCCTTGGCGATGTGGTAGTCACCGAAGCTGACCGCGTCAGGGTCGCCGAAGGCGCGCGACCTGATCTCGGCGGAGGTCCACTCGCCGATGCCGGGGAGCGTGCGCAGCTTGGCGTCGGCGTCGTCGCGGGTGAGCCGCTCGAGGGTGTCGGCGACGGTGGCGGCGCGCACGAGCGTGCGGGAGCGGGCGGGGTCGACGTGCATTCGCAGCCACTCCCACGACGGGATGCGGCGGACGGTCTCGGGCGACGGCTGGACCCAGAGCCGCAGGTCACGACCCGGCCCGGGCGCGCGGTCGCCGTAGCGGTGGACCAGCCGGCGGAACCCGGCGAACGCCTCCTGGCCGGTGACCTTCTGCTCGATCACGGCCGGCGCCAGGGCCTCCCAGAGCCGGTGGGTGGCGCCGAACCGCACGTGGGGGCGCCGCCGCCAGGCCTCGGCCACCAGCGGGTGGAGGTCGGCCTGGAAGCCGTCCGGTTCGTCGTCGTCGCCGAGCAGCGCCGGGAGGCCGTCGAGCACCCAGACCGCGCCCGGGCCCCAGCCCTCGGCGTGCACCTCGCCGTCGCCGGTGCGGGACGAGACGCGCAGCGTGGTCGGCCCGGTGGGCGCGCGGACGCCGCGCCACACGTCGTCGCCGACGGTCCGGTATGTCGGGTCGCCACCGCCCCGGCGGTGGGGTGCGAGCAGCGCGGCGACGGAGACGGGTCGGTCGGGCCGCCACACACGTCGTACCGGCTCCGTCACCCGGTCGACGCTAGCCGACCGCGCCGACCGGGCCGTGGAGTCCTCGCGTGGTTTCGAGACGGTCGCAGAGCGACCTCCTCAACCAGCGAGGCAGGCGACTTCCTCAACCAGCGAGACAGCCGGCTTCCTCAACCAGCGGGGCATCGCGTCAGTAGCCGGAGCCCTGCTTGACCTTGGCGCGCTCGGCCTCCGTGGTGCCGCCCTTCTCGTCCAGGGTGGTGCACGCGTCCTCGATGTCCTGGAGCAGCCGGTCGACCTGCTCGCGGCTCATCGTCTCCTTGACCAGGGCCCGCATGATCTTCACGTCCTGGGCGTCGGGCGGGAGCGTGTAGGCCGGCACCATCCAGCCGCGCTCGGCCGAAAGCTGGAAGGCGAGGTCGGACTCGTCGTATCCCCCCTCGTGCGACACGAGGCGGAAGGCGACCAGGGGCAGCTGCTCCTGCTCGTCGCCGATCACCTCGAAACGACCGTTGCGGCGCAGGCCGTCGGCCAGGGCCTTGGCGTTTGCCTTCATCTGCTCCATGACGTAGGTGTAGCCCTCGCGGCCGAGCCGGACGAAGTTGTAGTACTGCGCCAGCACCATCGAGGCGCCAGTGGAGAAGTTGAGGGTGAAGGTGGCGTCGGTCTTGCCCAGGTAGTTCTCGTAGAACACCAGGTCCTCGGCCAGGTCGGACTTCTAACGGAAGACCAGCCAGCCGATGCCGGGGTAGACCAGGCCGTACTTGTGGCCCGACACGTTGATCGACCGGACCTGCTCGAGCTGGAAGTCCCAGACGGAGTGCGGGTAGAGGAACGGCCACACGAAGCCGCCACTCGCGCCGTCGACGTGCATGGGGATGTCCAGCCCCTTCTCGGCCTTGACGTCGAGGAGCAGCTGGTTGATGCCCGTGATGTCGTCCATGTGACCGGTGAACGTCGTACCGAGGACGCCGACGACACCGATCGTGTTCTCGTCGAGCTGCGGAGCGACGTCGTCGGGGCCGATCGTGTACTTGCCCTCCGCCAGCGGGATGATCCGCGGCTCCACGTCGAAGTAACGGCAGAACTTCTCCCACACCACGTGCACGTCGCCGCCGAAGACCAGGTTGGGCTGGTCCACCGACTTCTGCGCGGCCGCGCGGCGCTCCTTCCACTTCCACTTCAGCGACAGCGCACCGAGCATGATCGCCTCGGACGAGCCCTGGGTCCGGCAGCCTGTGGTCTCACCCGGCGCGTGGAACAGGTCGGCCAGCATCCGCACGCAGCGCTGCTCGATCTCGGCGGAGATCGGGTACTCCGCGTGGTCGATGAAGTTGGTGTGCAGGTTCTCGGCGATGATCCGCTGGGCCTCCGGCTCCATCCACGTGGTCACGAAGGTCGCCAGGTTGCGGTTGGGGTCGCCCTCCATCGCCAGGTCCTCGGCCACGAGGCGCATCGCGTCGGTCGGGGTCATCCCGACGTCGGGGAAGTGCGACGAGGGCGATGCCTCGGTCAGGAAGCGGTTCCCGTACAGAGCTTCGGCTCGGTGGTCTCGGGCAGGCGAGCTGGTCATGCCGCCAGCCAAACACCGGGGCGACGAGCCGCACCTCACCCGCTGTGGGTTAAAGAGTCACTCCGTGGCGGGGCGGTCGAACATCTGGACGATGCCGCCGACCGCGAAGCACGCGGCGCCGAGGAAGGTGCCCCAGTCGGCGAGGTCGAGGTTCAGCGCCTCCGACGTGGCCGGACGGGTGTACGCCGCGAGCCCGGCCAGGAAGAACAGCACCGAGCCGACCTGGTTGACGAAGAAGATCCACCACCCGATCTCGTGGAGGCGCACCCCCATCCGGCCGTGGCAGATCTCGAGCAGCGCGAGGTGCCCGGACAGGAGGAAGCAGATGCAACCCAGCATGTCGGGGACCCAGATCCAGGTGTTGGCCTGGCGAACGGTGAAGTTCTGGCCGAACGCCGCGACCAGGCTCACCGCGAACAGCAGGGTGCCGACGAACAGCACCGTGGCGCTCAGCCAGCCGAGGTCGTGCGGTCGGGGGCGCCACCAGCGCCAGCCCGTCGACGTCAGCGAGCCGTCCTCGTCGATGTCGGTCGGCGCGTTGGAGGCCTGGAGCACCGAGGAGTAGCCGCCCAGGCTGAAGAAGAAGCCCCCGACCAGGTAGACCGTGTCGACCTCGCGGGCGGCCTGGCTCCCGAGCTGCGCCATCAGAGCGCCGATCGCGAAGAGCGACCCGCCCAGGAAGAACGACGTCGCGGCCAGGAGGTTGATCCGGACCAGGCGGCGTGCCGTGGTCGGCGCGGCGAGAGCGGTGCCCGTGGCCGCGCCCTGCGCGTCGTACAGCTCGACGAGGCCGCGCCGGCGCGCCCGGCGCGAGGCCCACCGCGCCGACATCCCGTCGGGCAGGTCCCAGGTGACACCGGTGGTGAACCAGCCGGTGTGGTCGACGGCGCGTCGACGCCAGTGACCGGGTCGACGGAGGGAGAGAGCCTCCTCAGGATCCTTCGCCACGAGCCGGACCCTAGCGTGACGGCGCGGCGCCGGCGCAGCACTAGGGTCGGTGCCGTGAACGACCTCTCTCGCGAGCGCCCTCTTGAGGAGGGCATCCAGCGCGACTTCAGCAGCCAGATGTCCTACGGCGACTACCTGCAGCTCGACGTCCTGCTCTCGGCCCAGCGTCCGCTCAGCGACCCACCGCAGCACGACGAGCTGCTCTTCATCATCCAGCACCAGACCAGCGAGCTGTGGCTCAAGCTGATGGTCCACGAGCTCCGCTCGGCGCGGTCGCTGCTCGCCGCCGACGAGCTCGCGCCGGCGCTGAAGCGGCTGGCCCGGGTCAAGCACATCCAGCACACCTTGGCCGACCAGTGGTCGGTCCTGGCGACCCTGACGCCTTCGGAGTACGACGAGATCCGGCCCTTCCTCGCGACCTCCTCGGGCTTCCAGTCCGCGCAGTACCGCGAGGTCGAGTTCCTCCTCGGCAACAAGTCCGCCGACATGGTCAAGGTGTTCGGCCACGACCCGGCGGCGCGGGACGAGCTCAGGACGCTGCTGCACGAGCCCTCGCTCTACGACGAGTTCCTGCGCTACCTGTCCCGCCTCGGGTACGCCGTACCGGCGGAGTGCCTCGACCGCGACTGGGCACAGCCCTACGCGCCCTCCCCAGGTCTCGTCGACACCTTCGCCGCGGTCTACGCCAGCCCCGAGGAGCACTGGGGCGTCTACGAGACCTGCGAGGAGCTCGTCGACGTGGAGGACAACTTCCAGCTGTGGCGGTTCCGCCACCTCCAGGTCGTGCAGCGCACGATCGGTCACAAGACCGGCACCGGCGGCTCCTCGGGCGTCGACTTCCTCCGCCGCGCCCTCGACCTGACCTTCTTCCCCGAGCTCTACGAGGTCCGCACCCGCATCGGCCGGTGAGGCTGTCGGCGCGGTCGGGCAGGATGGCGCCATGCTGCTGCGCGACCTCGTCGAGACCTCGGGCACGGTGGCGGCGACCCGGTCGCGGAACGCGAAGGTCGCGGCGATCGCCGAGCGACTGGCCCAGGCCACCGTCGACGAGCTGCCCGTCGTCACCGCCTACCTCGGCGGCACGATCCTCCAGCGCCGCACCGGCGTCGGCTGGCGCGGACTGAGCGGGCTGCCGGAGCCGGCCACCGAGGCCAGCCTCACTCCCCTGGAGGTCGACCAGACCCTCGACCGGCTCGCGGCGATGTCCGGCCCGGGGTCGCAGGAGACCCGCGCGGCCGGCGTCCGTGACCTCTTCGGCCGGGCCACCGCCGACGAGCAGCGCTGGCTGCGGGGGGTGCTCACCGGCAATGTGCGCCAGGGTGCGCTCGACGCACTCGTGCAGGAGGCGATCGCGGCCGCCTCGGGCGTCAAGATCACCGCCGTACGTCGTGCCGCGATGCTCGCGGGCGGCACCGTGCCGATCGTGGTGATGGCGATGACCGGCGGCGAGGAGGAGCTGGCCGAGGTCGGGCTGAAGGTCGGCCGGCCGGTCCTGCCCATGCTGGCCTCCACCGCGCCCGACGTGGCGGCAGCGATGGCGAAGGCCGGCGGGGGCGACCCGGTCGCGGTCGACGTCAAGCTCGACGGCATCCGGATCCAGGTGCACCGCGACGGCGACGACGTCGTGATCGCCACCCGCAGCCTCGACGACATCACCGAGCGTCTGCCCGAGGTGGTCGAGGTCGTCCGGGCGCTGCCCACCCAGCGGGTGATCCTCGACGGCGAGGCGATCGCCCTCGACGACCAGGGGCGCCCGCGGCCCTTCCAGGAGACCGCCTCCCGCACGGCTCAGGCGATCGGCAGGGGCTCCGGCGTCGCGGTCACTCCCTACTTCTTCGACGTCCTCCACGTCGACGACGACGACCTGCTCGACGTTCCGGCGTCCGAGCGCCTCCAGCGGCTCGACGCACTCGTGCCCGAGGAGCACCGCGTGCCCCGCCTGGTCACCGACGACCCGGTCGCCGCCGAGGACTTCGCCCACGATGCACTGGCCCGCGGCCACGAGGGGGTCGTGGTGAAGAGCCTCTCGATCGGCTACGCCGCCGGGCGCAGGGGCGCGGGCTGGGTCAAGGTCAAGCCAGTGCACACCCTCGACCTCGTCGTGCTCGCGGTCGAGTGGGGCAGCGGCCGGCGCGAGGGCCTGCTGTCCAACATCCATCTCGGCGCTCGCAACCCCGACGGCACCTTCACGATGCTGGGCAAGACGTTCAAGGGGATGACCGACGAGATGCTCGCGTGGCAGACCGAGCGCTTCACCGCCCTCGCGGTCGAGCCCGAGACCCTCCGTGACCACTACGTCGTACCGCTGCGGCCCGAGCAGGTCGTCGAGATCGCCTTCGACGGGCTCCAGCGGTCGACCCGCTACCCCGGTGGCCTCGCCCTTCGTTTCGCCAGGGTCGTGCGCTACCGCGACGACAAGTCGTCCGACGAGGCCGACACCCTCGACACCGTGCGCACGATGGCCGGCGGGTAGATTCCGTGCCGTGATCGAGCTGACCCGCGGCCAGGAGATGGCCCTGACCCGAGCCGACGGAACCCCTCTGGGCAAGCTGCGGATGGGGCTGGGCTGGGACAAGAAGGCAGGAGCCGGCTTCCTCAGCACCGGGAACCCCGACGTCGACCTCGACGCCTCGGCGATCCAGTTCTCCGGCGGCAAGCTCTTCGACCTCGCCTTCTTCAACCACCTCGAGACGCGCGACGGATCGGTGGTCCACCTCGGCGACAACCTCACCGGCCGCGGCGAGGGCGACGACGAGGTGATCACCATCGACCTCGGCAAGGTGTGGCACTCGGTCGACACGATGCTGTTCCTGGTCAGCAGCTATCAGGGACAGACCCTCGAGTGGGTCGACAGCGCCTACTGCCGCCTCGTCGACGAGCACGACGAGGAGCTGGCCCGGTTCACCCTGACCGAGGGCGTGCCGCGCACCGGCTTCCTGATGGCCTCCATGGTCCGCGACGGCGACCACTGGCTGCTCAAGACGATCGGTCAGGGGGTCGCGGTGACCGTGCCGACCGAGTCGCTCGACGTGCTGGGCCGCTTCGCCTGAGCCGCAGCGGCTAGGCGCTCAGCGGGTCGGGCAGTTCAGCTCGGCGCCGTTGGGGTACGCCACCGGCAGCGGACCGCCGGAGATCGGATAGCGCGCCTCACCGGTCAGCGCGATGGCGGGCCGGGCGCCGCCGGCCTCGTCGACCCGCAGCTGCGCGACGACGTGGTCGCCCTCCGGGTGCACCATCGTGCTGACGGTGTCTCCGGGGCCGTAGGTGAACCCGAGCACGAGGTTGTCCCCCTGCCAGTGGCATGACTCGAAGCGGACACCCCCGGGGTGCGCGCTGAGGTACCACCCGATGCTGGTCACGCCGAGAGCGAGCACCAGGACCGCGACCACGCCGTACCAGAGAAACCTCATGCCCCCAGTCTCGACGCCCCGGCCGCCCCGGAGCGCGCAGGCCTGCTCCGGCGCGTCGTCACAGTTGTGCAACTCACAGTTGCGCACGTCGTACGATGCGGCCATGGCGACCCAGCACGACGCGCCGGGCGAGGGGCCGCGCCGCCCCTCGACCGCCGTACGACGCCGTGCGCGCGAGACGGCGATCCTCGCCGCCACCCGCCGGCTCTTCGACGAGCGGGGCGTGGCCGAGGCGCAGATCGAGGAGATCGCGCGGGCGGTGGGGATCAACCGGGCGATCGTCTACCGCCACTTCACCGGCAAGGAGGAGCTCTTCGCGCTGACCCTGGTGGGCTACCTCGACGAGCTCCGCGACGCCCTCACCGCGGCGGTCTCGGCCCATCGCACGCCGCGGACCCAGCTCGCGGCCCTGGTGTCGGCGTTCGTCGACTACGGCGTCGCCCACCCGGCGTTCGTCGACTGCGCCCACAGCCTGATGCGCAGGACCGGTCATGAGCTCTTCGACGAGATCTCCGAGAGCGCCATGCTCCGCCTCGGCCGAGGCATCGCCTCGTGCCTGGCCGTGCTGCGTCGACCGCTCGAAGCCGGTGCGGCCTCGGGCGACTTCCAGGTCGACGACCCGGTGCTGCTGGCCAACACGCTCTACGCCACCGGCCTCGGCGGCCTCCAGCTCGCACGCGTCGGCCTGGTCATCGACGAGCCCTCCCCCGGCGTACCCCGGGTCAGCCGGATCGGCGCCGACCAGGTCAAGGCCCTCCTGCTCACCTCGGCCCTCGCCATGGCCTCCGCGGTCTGAGGCAGCTGGCTGGCGGGCGCTGAGTAACCACCCCTCCGGGTTCGTCCCGGCTCGGGCGACGGCTCAGACGGACCCGGAGGGGTGGTTACTCAGAACGACGGCAGGCGAGCTCAGCTCTCGAGGATCGCGGTGACGCCCTGGCCGCCGGCGGCGCAGATGGAGATCAGGGCGCGGCCGGAGCCCTTCTCGGCCAGCAGCTTGGCGGCGACGTTGAGGATCCGCCCGCCGGTGGCGGCGAACGGGTGCCCGGCTGCCAGCGAGGAGCCGTGGACGTTGAGCCTGGACCGGTCGATCTCGCCCAGCACCCCGGCCAGACCGAGCCGCTCCTGGCAGAACACCGGGTCGTCCCAGGCCGCGAGCGTGGCCAGCACCTGCGAGGCGAACGCCTCGTGCACCTCGTAGAAGTCGAAGTCCTGCAAGGTCAGCCCGTTGCGCTGGAGCAGGCGCGGTACGGCGTAGGCCGGCGCCATCAGCAGCCCCTCGTTGCCGTGCACGAAGTCGACCGCGGCGGTCTCGTGGTCGACCAGGTAGGCGAGGGGCTCGAGCCCGTGGTCGGCCGCCCATCCCTCGGAGCCGAGCAGCACGACGGACGCGCCATCGGTCAGCGGCGTGGAGTTGCCGGCGGTCATCGTCGCGCCCTCACCCTTGCCGAAGACCGGCTTGAGCGTGGCCAGCTTCTCCACGGTCGAGTCGGCACGCAGGTTGGAGTCGCGCTCGAGCCCGCGGAACGGCGTGATCTGGTCGTCGAGGAACCCGGCGTCGTAAGCCGCGGCGAGGCGCTGGTGGGACAGGGCGGCGAGCTCGTCCTGCTCCTCGCGCCCGATCCGCCACTCCAAGGCGGTCAGGGCGGCGTGCTGGCCCATCGACATCCGGGTGCGGGGCTCGCCGTTCTGCGGGATCGACAGCCCGATGTCCCCCGGGCGGATCTGGGCGAGGGCGGTCAGCTTCCCCCGCGTGTCACGGGCGCTGTTGACCCTCATCAGCTTCTTGCGGAGCTTGTCGCTGATCGCGACCGGCGCGTCGGACGTGGTGTCCGTGCCACCGGCGATGCCCGACTCGGTGATCCCCAGGGCGATCTTGTCGGCGACCACGGCAGCCGCCTGCAGCCCGGTGCCGCACGCCTGCTGGAGGTCGGCGGCCGGCGTCTCGGCCGCGAGCTTGGAGCCGAGCACCGACTCCCGGACCAGGTTGAAGTCGCGCGCGTGCTTGAGCACGGCGCCGGCGACGACCTCGCCCATCCGCTCGCCTTCGAGCCCGAAGCGCGTCACCAGGCCGTCGAGCGCGGCGGTGAGCATCTCCTGGTTGGAGGCGTCGGCATAGGCGCCGTTGGAGCGCGCGAACGGGATGCGGTTGCCGCCGAGCACGGCGACCCGGCGTCTCGCGGGAGGCTTGTTGTTCATCCTCCTATCCTGGCCGCACGACCCGGTCGACCCAACCCGATGAGCGGCACGTCACGAAATGTGGACTCCGAGTTACACCTGCTGTTACATCGAGGTGTCGACCCGCTCGACCGGTGAAAGGACGCCATGACCGACCGCTACCAGGACTTCGTGTCCTCCTCGCTGGGCCACCTGCTGGTCAAGAACCTCGGTCTGCCCAACCCCGTGCCCCTCCGGCGGTACGTCGCGGGGTCACCGCTGGTGGAGGGCACGGTCGTGGTGGGTGGCACCGGCCGGCTGGCCGAGCACCTTCCCGGCATCCTCGGGGCCCTCGACATCGACTCGACCGGCGTCACCGAGGCCGGCACCCGCTACCGGGGACTGGTCTTCGACGCGACCGGGCTGACCGAGCCCGGGCAGCTGGACGCGCTGCGTGACTTCTTCGGCCCGCT
>JAHEXO010000317.1 GCA_023252065.1 Nocardioides sp.
GCGGTGGCCCTCCTGGTGGTGGCGCTCTTCGTGGTGGCGCTCTTGGCGGTGGTCCGCTTGGCGGTGGCCTTGCGCGTGCCCGCCGTCGGGCGTGTCGCCGTCTTGCGCGAGGCGGTCCTCTTCGCAGCGGCCTTCGTCGCGGCAGCCTTCTTGGCTGCCGACGGCGTGGCGGCCGACCCGGCCGTCGACGCCCTCCCGGCCGATGCCCGCTTGGCCGGCGTCGCCTTCGTGGAGGTGGAGGAGGTCGAGGAGGAGGTCGAGGAGGAGGTCGAGGAGGAGGTCGAGGAGGAGGTCGAGGGCGAGGCGGCCGTCTTCCTGCGGTCCTTGGCCGCCTGCTTCTCGCGTGGCGTGCGCTTGCCGGCGAGCTTGCGCGCCGTCGCTGCGCGCACCTCACCGGTGTCGGCGTGCTCGGGTGCCGGGGGTGCCGTGATCATGGCACTGGCCTCCTGGGCCGACTCGTCCCGGCCCAGGCGGGCGGCGAGACGGCGCGACTCGGCCGGGTCGGGCGCCTTGCCCGCCTTGGCCGCGGCGGCGGCCGTGAGGCGCACCGGCTGCAAGGCCCCGAGGCCGTGGAGCAGCGCGTCCTCGTAGGCGTCGTCGGGGTCGAGGCGACGCAGCTCGTCGGCCAGGCACTCCGGGAGCTCCCGCCGCGGGAGGCTGATGCGCCGGTCGGGCTGGCCGGTCTGCGACAGGGTCGCGACGGCGTCCCCCGGTCGCACGAGGTCGATGGGACCGCTCTTGCGCTCCAGACGCACGGAGCCGATGCCGGAGCCGCGCGGCGTCGACACCCGGTGCACCGGGACGTGGAGGCGGCGCGAGAGCCAGGCCGCCAGCAGGTCGGACGACGGCGAGTCGGGAGCGCCGCTGACGACGGCGCCGGTGATCGGCTCGTACGGCGGCTGGTCGAGCGCTGCGGCGAGCAGGCCTCGCCAGCGGGTGATCCGGGTCCAGGCGAGGTCGGTGTCGCCGGGGGCGTAGCTCGCCGCCCGCTTCTTGAGCATGAGTCGCGGGTTGCGGTGCTCCGCCACGTCGGTGATGCGTCGCTGGGCCATCGCGCCGATCGGGTCCTTGGCGACGTCGGCCGGAGCCTCGCCGGGCCACCATGCGACGATGGGCGAGTCGGGCAGCAACAGTGGCACGACGACGCTCGGACCGTGGTTGGCCAGCGTGCCATAGAGCCGCAGGACGACGATCTCGCTCGCACCGGCGTCACCGCCGAGGCGGATCTGGGCGTCGAGGCGGTTCTTGCCGCGACGGTCGCCGGCGATGACGACGACGATGCGACAGGGGTGCTGGCGGCTCGCCTGGTTGGCGACCTCGATGGCGTTGCCGGCGTCGGTGTCCTCGACGATGACGACGAGCGTCAGTACCCGCCCCAGAGCGAGCGCGCCCACCTCGTTGCGCAGGCGCACCAGGGTCTTGCTGATCCCCGTGGTCGTGGTGTCGGTCAGGTCCCGGATCACGGCATCCTCCACGTACGTCCGTCGCGCTCGAGCATTCGGTCGGCCGACGGCGGACCCCACGTGCCGGCCGGGTACGGCTCCGGCTTGCCCGACTTGGCCCAGTGCCTCATGAGCGGGTCGAGGATCCGCCAGGACGACTCGACCTCCTCGTGCCGGGGGAAGAGCGGCGGGTCGCCGAGCAGCACGTCGAGGATGAGGCGTTCGTACGCCTCGGGCGAGGCCTCCGTGAACGACGAGCCGTAGCCGAAGTCCATCGTGACGTCGCGGACCTCCATCTGCGCCCCCGGCACCTTGGAGCCGAACCGCAGCGTGATGCCCTCGTCCGGCTGGACGCGGATGACGATGGCGTTCTGGCCGAGCTCCTCCGTCGCGGTGTGCTCGAACGGCAGGTGCGGGGCCCGCTTGAAGACGACGGCGATCTCGGTGACCCGCTTGCCGAGTCGCTTGCCGGTGCGCAGGTAGAAGGGGACACCCGCCCACCGGCGGGTGTCGACCTCGAGCGTGACCGCGGCGAACGTCTCGGTGACCGACTTCGGGTCGACGCCGTCCTCCTCGAGGTAGCCGACGACCTCCTGGGCGCCCTGCCAGCCCCCGGCATACTGCCCGCGGGCAGCGCCCTTGTCGAGGTCTGCGGGGAGACGCACGGCCGAGAGTACCTTCTCCTTCTCGGCGCGAAGATCCTTGGCATCGAAGGAGACCGGCTCCTCCATCGCGGTCAGCGCGAGGAGCTGGAGCAGGTGGTTCTGGATGACGTCACGAGCGGCGCCGATGCCGTCGTAGTAGCCGGCACGACCGGCGATGCCGATGTCCTCGGCCATGGTGATCTGCACGTGGTCGACGTAGTTGGCGTTCCACACCGGCTCGAAGAGCTGGTTGGCGAAGCGAAGGGCGAGGAGGTTCTGGACCGTCTCCTTGCCGAGGTAGTGGTCGATCCGGAAGACGGAGTCGGGTGGGAAGACGCCCTCGACGATCTCGTTGAGCTCCTGGGCGCTCTTGAGGTCGTGGCCGAACGGCTTCTCGATGATGACACGGCGCCAGCTGTCGCCCTCGGCGGTCGTCAGGCCGCACCGCTCGAGCTGCTCGCACACGGTGGCGAAGAATCCCGGCGGGATCGAGAGGTAGAAGGCGTGGTTGCCGCCCGTCCCACGGTCCCGGTCGAGCTCGGCGACCGTCTTGGCGAGCAGGTCGAACGCGGCGGGGTCGTCGAACGTCCCCGGCACGAAACGGAAACCCTCGGAGAGGTTGCGCCACACGTCCTCGCTGAAAGGCGTGCGGGCATGCTGCTTGACGGCGTCGTGGACGACCTGGCCGAAGTCCTGCGCCGCCCAGTCCCGTCGGGCGAAGCCGACGAGCGAGAAGCCCGGCGGCAGCAGCCCGCGGTTGGCGAGGTCGTAGATGGCCGGCATGAGCTTCTTGCGGGCGAGGTCACCCGTCACCCCGAACAGCACGAGACCGCAGGGCCCCGCGATGCGGGGGATGCGCTTGTCCTCGGCGGTGCGAAGCGGGTTGTGCCCGTGCGAGATGCGGGCCGGACTCATGCACGCCCTCCTGCCTGCAGCGCCTCGCGCAGCTGCGCGAGACCTGCGTCGTGGTCGGTCAGGTGGAGCTGGAGCACGGGACGACCGTGGTCGGCGAGGACCGCGGCATCGCCCCCGGCCTGGGAGGCGATGAAGTCACCGAAGGTGAACTCGCGACCCGGGACGGCGAGGTCCTCCTTCGGAGCCGTCGTCACCTGGACGTAGACACCGACACCGGGTCCGCCCTTGTGGAACTGCCCGGTCGAGTGCAGGAAGCGCGGACCCCATCCGAACGTCGTCGGACGACCGGTGCGGCGGGCGAGCGGCGCGCGGCACTCGGCGAGGTCGGCATCGGCGAGCCGGTCGAGGTAGGCCATCACCGCGACGTAGCCGTGCTGCGGGTCGAGCTGCGAGAAGAGTGCGTCGAGTGCGGCGGGCACCGTCGTGGCCTCTCCCAGCCAGTCGCCCGAGGCCCCGAGGGCGCGGATCTCGACGGCGCGGTCGATGGCAGCGGGGTCGGCCGTCGCTCCGGTGCCCTGGTCGAGGAGGGCACGGGCGGCCTTCTTGGCGCTCTCGACGTCGGGCTGGTCGAAGGGGTTGATGCCGAGCAGGCGGCCGGCAACCGCAGTCGCCACCTCCCACAGGAGCAGCTGCGCACCGAGGGCGCCGCCGACGCGCACCTCGGACGCGGCGTCGCCGTCCGGTGCCGACTCGCTGTCGGCAGCCACGAGGCGAGCCACCGTGACGTCCCCCGCGGGCGAGGCGACCTCGGGGTCCTCGTCCCCACCCGTGACGACCGGCAGCACTCCGGTGCCGCTCTTGCCCGTCGACTCGGCGATGAGCTGCTCGGCCCAGTCCGCGAAACCGACGATGCCGGAGCCGTCGTCGACGAGCACGAGCTTGTCGCGCAGCGGCTCGGTGCCGCCCATCGCGGCGCCCAGGCGCAGACCCGGGTTGGCGTCGTCGTCGGCAGCGAGGATGTCGGCGACCGACTCGGCCTCGTCGAGGAGGGCCTCGACGTCGACTCCGGCGAGACCGCTCGGCACGAGGCCGAAAGCGGTCAGCGCCGAGTAGCGGCCACCCACGC
>JAHEXO010000318.1 GCA_023252065.1 Nocardioides sp.
CCTTCTTGCCCGACTGCTTCAGACCCATGTCGATCAGAGTCACCTGGCCGTCGGCATCGCGCAGGATGAAACCGTTGACGAAGTCGCGGACCAGGGGGATCCGCCAGACGCCGGGCGCGAGTGGGATGGCGGGGTCGGAGGCCATGCCGGCCAGCCTAGGGATCACCGGCGAGCCGGGCGATCAGGCGCCTCGCGTCGTGGGGCGCGTAGCCCTTCATGTCGTTGTCGAAGTAGCAGAAGACGTCCTGCCCGGCTGCGGCCCAGCCCCGGCACCGGGCGGCCCACTCGTCGAGAGCGCGGTCGGTGTAGCCGCTGGCGTAGAGCTCCTTGTCGCCGTGCAGCCGGACATAGCGGTGGGACGCGGTGTCCTCGTCGACCTTCGGCCACCGGCCGGCGGTGTCGGCGTAGACCGTGGCGACGCTGTGCCGCCGCAGCACGGCATAGGCCGCGGGGTCGGCGAAGGTCGGGCTGCGGAACTCCAGCGCGTAGCGCAGCGGACCATCGGTGTCGGTCACGGTCAGGGCCCGGTCGTCGGGCACCTTGTCGTCGTGGCGTCCGGCGAGCGCCGCGGCCTCCACCGTCGTCCGCGGCAGCCGGCCCAGGAAGTCGTCGAGCACCTCCGAGTCGAAGCGGAGGTTCTCCGGCAGCTGCCACAGCACCGGCCCGAGCGCCGGCCCGAGCGCGAGGACGCCGGAGGCGAAGAAGTTGGCGAGCGGCACGTCGATGTCGCGCAACCGCTTGAGGTGGGTGACGAACCGGGGGCCCTTCACCGCGAAGACGAAGCCCTCCGGGGCATCCGCCCGCCACGCGGAGTACGACGAGGGGCGCTGGAGGGAGTAGAAGGAGCCGTTGACCTCGATCGAGGTCAGCTGCGAGGCGGCGTACTCCAGCTCGCGCCGCTGGGCGAGCCCCTTCGGGTAGAAGTCGCCGCGCCACGCGGGGTAGCGCCACCCGGAGATCCCGACCCTGACGACACCGGACACAGCGGCAGGCTAGAGGCGTTCGCGGCCGTGCGGTGCATACCACCCGGACAGGTCCGGGCCCTCGGGCACGATCCCCGACGGGTTCACGTCGGACTGCACGACGTAGTAGTGCCGCTTGATCTGCTCGAAGTCGGTGTTGTCGCCGAAACCGGCGGTCTGGAACAGGTCACGGGCGTAGCCCCACAGGGCCGGCATCTCGGTGAGCTTGTTGCGGTTGCACTTGAAGTGCCCGTGGTAGACCGCGTCGAACCGGGCCAGGGTCGTGAACAGCCGCACGTCCGCCTCGGTGATCGCCTCGCCCATCAGGAAGCGCCGGTCGGTGAGCCGGTCCTCGAGCCAGTCGAGGGTGTCGAACAGGCGGCGGAAGGCCTCGTCGTAGGCCTCCTGGGAGCCGGCGAAGCCACAGCGGTACACGCCGTTGTTGACCTGGGTGAAGACCCGGTCCATCACCTCGTCCATCTCCTCGCGACGATCGTCGGGCCACAGGTCCGGCGCGTCCGGCCGGTGGTGGTCGCGCCACTCGAAGAACAGGTCGTGGGTGATCCAGGGGAAGTCGTTGGTCACCACCTCCCTGGTCTCGATCTCGACCAGGGCCGGCACCGTGACGCCCTTGTCGTAGTCGGGGAAGCGTCGCAGGTAGGCGTCCTCCAGCCGCGGGAGGCCGAGCACCGGGTCGCGGCCTCCGGCATCGAGGTCGAAGGACCAGCTGTGCTCGTCGTGGACCGGTCCGGCCAGCCCGAGCGAGATCACGTGCTCCAGCCCGAGCAGCTGGCGGACGATGATCGCGCGCGTGGCCCACGGGCACGCCTTGGCGGCCACGAGCCGGTAGCGCCCGGGCTCGGCCGGCCAGGTCGGCACCTCGAGCGGCTGCTCCTCGTGCTGGTCGCCCGAGCACCGCGACACCGCGGTGACCCGGTCGGGCAGGTAGTCCATGTCGCGCTCGTAGGAGGCGCCCCTGGTGACGTATGACGTGGCGGGAGTCATGAGCGAGCCGTACCCGACCTCGCGGCAGGCATTACCAACAACTGTTTGCAAACGTTTCTTTGCAAAGGTATGTTTGCAGTCATGGCCGACCTGCTCCCCTCGATCACCCCCACCGCCGCCGGGCTCCGTGCCCTGTCCCACCCCACCCGGCTGAAGATCCTGATGCGGCTGCGGGTCGAGGGCCCGGCCACGGCGACCACGCTGGCCCGCGAGCTCTCCCTCAACACCGGCGCGACGTCCTACCACCTGCGCCAGCTGGCCGAGCACGGCTTCATCGCCGAGGACACCGAGCGCGGCGACGCCCGCGACCGCTGGTGGCGGGCCGCCCACCAGAGCACCCGGGCCAACCTCACCGACCGGCGCGACGACGAGGACGCCGAGAGCGCCGAGGCCTACCTGCAGACGGTCGCCCTGATGTACACCGAGACCCTCATGCAGGCCGTGGCCGAGCGCCGCTACCTGCCCGAGCCGTGGCAGCGCGCGAGCACCACCAGCGACTGGCACCTCCGTCTCACCGCGGAGCGGGCCGAGCAGCTGGTCGACCGCCTGGCCGAGCTGGTCGACGAGTGGGAGGAAGCAGACCCAGGAGTCGAGGGCGCCGGCGACTTCGTGGTCAACCTCAACGCCTTCCCCCGTCCCGGCACCGTCGTCTCGGAGGGAGCGGAGCAGTGAACGGGCCGGCTCCGAAGCGGATCCCGCTCTACGGCTGGCTCGCCGCCGAGACGATCTCCCTGCTCGGCACCAAGATCTCGATGATCGCGATCCCCTGGCTGGTGCTGGTCACCACCGGCTCGCCCACCCGGACCGGGCTGGTGGCGGTCGCCGAGATCACCCCGATGGTGCTGCTCAAGGCGGCCGGCGGCCCCGTGGTGGACCGGATCGGCCCGCGCCGGGTGGCCATCACCGTCGACCTGCTCAGCATGGTCGCGGTCGGCATGATCCCCTTGCTCCACCAGGCGCAGGCGCTGACCTTCCCGCTCCTCCTGGTGCTGGTCGCGGTCGCCGGTGGGCTCCGCGGGCAGGGCGACGCCGCCACGACAGCGATGATCCCCTCGCTGGTCGAGCACGCCGAGGTGCCCTACGAGCGCGCCACCGGCCTGGCGTCAGCCATCGAGCGGGGCTCCATGATGCTCGGCGCGGCCGTGGCCGGAGGTCTCGTGGCCGCGATCGGCGCGGCCGACGCGGTCGCGGTCGACGCCGTGTCGTTCGGGCTGTGCGCGCTGGTGCTGGCCGCGACCACGCGCGGCCTCGGAGCCTCGGCCGGTCACGGGTCTGCGGACCCGGGCACCCCCGAAGCGTCGTACGGCGCACGGCTGCGAGAGGGCTGGGACTTCCTGCGCCACGACCCGGTGCTGATGAGCCTGTGCGTGATGATCGCGGTCACCAACCTGCTCGACCTGGCCTGGGCCGCGGTGCTGCTGCCGGTGTGGGCCCTCGACTCCGGTGCCGGGGTCGGCGCAGTCGGCCTGGTCTTCGCCGTCTGGGGCGGCGCCTCGATGCTCGGGTCTGTGGTCGCGGCCGCCTACGGCACCCGCCTGCCCCGCTTCACGACGTACGTCGTGGCGTTCTTGATCACCGGTCTGCCGCGGTTCGTCCTGTTCGCGCTCGGAGTGCCGCTGTGGGTGATCGTGGTGAGCTGCCTGGTCGGCGGCTGCGCCTCCGGCTTCCTCAACCCGGTGCTGGGCGCCGTGCAGTTCGAGCGGATCCCGCGCGAGATGGTCGGCCGGGTGACCTCATTGAGCAACGCCCTGTGCTGGTCGCTGATGCCCTTCGGCGGGCTCCTCGGCGGCCTGCTGGTCAGCGGGCTCGGGCTGACCACGGCGATCGTCGTGGTCGGACTGGCCTACTTCGTCACCACCATGGTGCCGACGGTGCTCCCGACGTTCCGCGCGATGGATCGCGTGCGGGTCACCGAGACCGCAGACGCCGACGGCCGGCACCCCGTGGGAGCACCGGCCGTCGTACGTCGTGCGGAGGCTCAGCCCTTGCAGGCCAGGTAGGTCCGGGTGGCGGATGCGGTGCCGCCGCCCTTCAGGTGCATCGTGACCAGCACCTTCGCGTCCTTGGTGACGCTCAGGCGCTTCAGGACG
>JAHEXO010000319.1 GCA_023252065.1 Nocardioides sp.
ACCTCGACACCGTGCTGCTAGTGGGCTCGATCGCCGCGCACCACGGGCCCACCGGGAAGTGGTGGTTCGCCGCCGGCGCGGTGCTGGCGAGCATCGTGTGGTTCACCGGCCTCGGGTACGGCGCGCGGCTGGCCGCCCCGCTGCTGGGCCGCCCGCGGTCGTGGCAGGTGCTCGACGTGCTGATCGGGATCACCATGCTGGCGATCGCCGTCGGGCTCGCCCGAGGCTGAACCCGGACGCCGGTCAGCGGTCGCAGGTCAGCGGGAGGCTGCCTTCTTCTTGCCGGCGTAGCGGCTCGAACCGACGGGCCGCTTGGAGCCGTGGAAGGTCTTGCCGTGACGCGGGCCGCCGGGTCGGCGACCGGGGCCGCCGGCGCGACGCCGCGACTCGCCCTCGGGCAGCTCGGAGGAGCCGGTGAGCGCGAGCGCCTCGGCGGTGAGCCGCGCGGGTGCGGTGCGGAAGTCGTGGTGGAGCACCTCGACGCCGGCGCCCTCCTGGAGGCGGACCACCTGCGGGCGCTGGCGCGGCGTGGTCAGGGTGACCACCATGCCGTCGGCGCCGGCGCGCGCCGTACGGCCGCTGCGGTGGAGGTAGGACTTGGCGTCGCCGGCGTGGTCGAAGTGCACGACCAGCGGGACGTCGTCGACGTGGATGCCGCGGGCGGCGACGTCGGTGGCGACGACCGCCTGGGCCGCGCCGGAGGAGAACCTGGCCAGGTTGCGCTCGCGGACCCGCTGGCTGAGGCTGCCGTGCAGGTCGACGGTGTCGACGCCCTTCTCGGACAGCGCCTTGGTCAGCGACACCGCGCCCTCGCGGGTGCGGGTGAAGACGATGGTGCGGCCGTTGGCCTCGACCAGGCGCACGAGGGCGGTGATCTTGTCACCGAAGCCCGCCACGGTCAGCGTGTGGTGGGTCATCGTGGAGACGGCCCCGGCGTTGGGGTCGAGCTCGTGGGTGCGGGGGTCGCGCAGGTGGGTGCGGACCAGCGCGTCGACGTCGCCGTCGAGGGTGGCGCTGAGCAGCATGCGCTGGCTTCCGGCCGGGGTCAGCCCCATCAGCTTGTCGACGGCGGGGTAGAAGCCGAGGTCGCAGAGGTGGTCGGCCTCGTCGAGGACGGTGATCTCGATATCGTCGAAGAAGACGTAGCCGTTCTCGAACAGGTCCTCCAGCCGACCGGGCGTCGCGACGACGAGGTCGGCCTTCTGCCTGAGCTGCCGGGTCTGCTTCTCGTACGGCGTGCCGCCGTAGACGGTGGTCAGCTTGAGGCCGACGGACGCGGCGAGCGGCTGGATCGCGGCGGCCACCTGGTTGGCCAGCTCGCGGGTCGGGACGACGATCAGGGCGCGGGGGTGGCAGGGGCGCGAGCGCTTGCCGGCCAGGCGGGACAGGATCGGCAGCCCGAAAGCGAGGGTCTTGCCGGAGCCCGTGCGGGCGCGGCCCAGCACGTCGTACCCGGCCATGGCGTCGGGGACGACCGCCGCCTGGACGGGGGTCGGCTCCGTGATGCCCTGGGTGGCGAGGACGGCGTTGAGCTCAGGGGCGAGCTCGGTGAAGACGGACATGTGTTTCCTTCGGTGGGGTGGGCAGGCCGCGCACGACCGTCCACGTCAATCGGGTGGCTCGGGCACCCGATCACTGGTCTCTGCGCGCTTCCTGACAGCCGCGCACCACACCGGGCACAAGAGAAGCGATCCGCCTCGGCGGACCGCTGACTCCTCAAGGGTACGGGCCCGCGCTCCGCGCCCCCAATCGTCGCCGCCGTGACCTGCCCCACCTGGTCGCCCCTACGCTCGCACCGTGCCACGGCTGCAGAGCATCCACGTCGCGAAGGGGACGCGGCTGCCCATGCGGTCGGTGGAGACCGCCGAGGTCGAGGCGGGCCGCGGGATCGTGGGTGACCGCTACCACGGCACCCGGCACCGCCACGTGAGCGTGCAGAGCGCTGAGGCGCTGGCCGAGGCGGCAGCGGCGTACGGCGCAGACGTGCCGGCCGCGCTCACGCGCCGCAACCTGACCCTCGACGTGGGCGAGGTGCCGCGGGAGCCGGGCGCCCGGATCCGGGTCGGGCGGGTGCTCCTCGAGGTCGTGCGGGTGGCCGCGCCCTGCAAGCTGCTCGACGACACGATCGGCCGCGGCGCGCAGGAGGCACTCCGCCGCCGCGGCGGCTCGATCTTCCGGGTCATCGAGGGAGGAACGATCCACGTGGGCGACGAGGTCGTGCTCTGATGCCCCGGCTGCATGCCCTCGAGCTGGTGCCCGACGAGGCCGGGGACGACGCCGTACGACGTGACTGGCAGGTGCTGCGCGACCTCGGGCTGCCGTCGCAGCTCGACCACACCGGCGGCGGCAACTCGCCTCACGTCACGCTGGTCGCGCTCCCGGCGATCGACGACGACCTCGAACGCCGCGCCACCCATGCACTCGAGGCGGTGCTGCCCGCAGAGGTCCGGGTCTCGGGCCTGGCCGTGCTCGGCGGTGAGAAGGTCACCCTCGCCCGGCTGCTCGACGTCCCCACGCCGTTGACGCGTGCCGTGCTCGACCTACGGGTCGGCCTCGACGAACGGCATCCCGGCTGGCTCGCTCACATCACGCTCGGGCGGCGGGTGCCGCGCTCGGAGGTGCAGCGCGCGCTCGACGCCCTCGGGTACGACGACGTGAGGGTCATGCTGACCGGCCTGCGGCGCTGGGATCCCGTGCACGGCGAGGTCCGCCACCTGCGATGAAAGGTCAGCTGAACCAGAGGTCGCTGGTGGCGACCTGCTCGAGGTCGGGTACGCCGAGGGGCGGGGGCCCGTCGCCGGCGCTCCCCTTGCCGGGGCCGTTGTTGATCATCACCCAGATCCGGAAGCCGTTGTCGAGGTAGACCGACACCCACCGGTTGAGGTCGGTGGCCGTCATCAACCGGTCGTGCACGGCCCAGCCGCCGCTCACGCGGACGCAGAACTGCTCGCTCCCGGGGTCGCCGACGGCCGCCTCGCACCCGGCCCGAGCCGGACCGTCGTACGGCACCAGCTGGACCGCGACGGGGAAACCGTTCCAGGAGAAGTCCGACTCGTAGCCGCCCTTCTCGTGCACGCGGTTGGCCGGAACGTCGTGCTCACGGGTGATGGTGCCGGGAAGCACCGCGGCGAAGATCGCCCCGAAGTCGCGACGGTCGACCGTCACCCGCGCGGCAGGGTCGGGTGGCGACGTCGTGGCGGTCGGGCCGGAGTCGGTGGAGGTCGGCTGGTCGGTGGTGGCGCCGGACCGGCCGAGCAGCAGGGCGGCGACGACGCCTGCGGCCGCGACACCGCTCACGGCGGAGGCCGCGGTGACGGCGTGCCGACGGCGGCGGAGCCCGGACCCGCGTCGTAGGGCGCGCTCGAGCAGCAGGTCGGGAGTCTCCGGCGCCAGGCCGTCGGTGGCGCGGTGCAGGAGGTCGGTCAGATCGGTCATCGGGGCTCCTCAGGACAGGGCGAGGTCGGGGAGGTGCTGGCCGAGGGTCGTGCGGATCCGGGCCAGGGCGCGCATGGCGCGGGAGCGGACGGCGGTCGGGGACAGGCCGAGCAGGCGACCGACCTCCTCGACGGGGACGTCGTCGAGGTAGCGCAGCACCACGACCGCGCGGTCCACCGACTCGAGCCGGGCGAGGGCGGCCTGGAGCACCAGCCGCAGGTCGGCGTCGTCGGTCGGGGTGGCAGTCGTCTCGGGCAGCTCGGCCCAGGGCTGCTCGTGGGAGGAGCGGCGGCGCTGGGCGCTGATGTAGGTGCGCACCAGCGCGGTGTGGGCATAGGCCGCTGGGTTCTGGAGCCGTGGCCCCCACTTCGCGTAGACCTTGGCCAAGGTCTCCTGGGTCAGGTCCTCCGCGCGGTGCGGGTCGCCGCAGAGCAGCCAAGCCGACCGGTAGAGGTGGGGCATCCGGGCGCGCGCGAAGTCTGCGAACTCCTGCTCGGCTCTCATCGTCCTCCTCGTCTGGTGCCTACCCTCTCTTCGACGCCCCAACCGGCCCCGGTGTGGCAACCCGGCGAACGTAGGCTCGAAGGCGTGCGTGAGGGGAGTGACGAGTCGGTGAGC
>JAHEXO010000320.1 GCA_023252065.1 Nocardioides sp.
TCGAGGCGGGTCACCACGACCTCGTCGCCCGGGCCCCAGTCGTGGGCGAGGGTCCGGGCCAGGTCCATGGTCAGCTGCGTCATCGAGCGCCCGAAGACGATGCCTCGGGGGTCGGCCGCCAGCAGGTCGGCCATCGCCGCGCGGCCCGCGGTCACCGCGGCCTCGGCGTTCCGCTCGGCCGGCGTGACGTCACCCTGGTTGGCCAGGGGCCCGGCGAGCACGTCGTAGACCGCCCGGGCGACCACCTCGGGCGTCTGGGAGCCGCCCGGGCCGTCGAAGTGGGCGGCCCCCAGCCCCTCGCCGGAGCGCAGCTGGGGGAAGTGCGCGCGCACGCGCGCCACGTCGTACGCCGTCTCGCTCATCCCGCCATTGTGCTGGCCGCGCTTCGGTGGAGCGCACCGGGTTCGGTTCCGGCCTCTGCGGCCACCTGGTGGAGGGAGAACCACGCCGGAACAGGCATCAATGCCACGCGGTGGGGAACGATGGGCTAGAGTGAACGCCAGGTGAACAGAACGTGAATGTGAAGGAGACTGCCATGCGCGACGACCACCGCGCGACGCTGGTCCAGCGCTGGATCGTCGTCGTCGACGACAGGGGCCGCGAGCACCTCGAGGCTCGGTGGATGCTCGAGGCACCGGCCCTCGACGGCCTCCCCTTGGTCGCTGCCTGAGTCGCATCCGGACCCACCCGCACGCCTAGCGCCACACGGGTTGCCCGCGCCGTGGCGCGAACCTGACAACGTCGCAAACCCGCCGTCCGTTCGGTGGCGCGAGGCCCTCCGCGTTGGGAGGCTGGAGCCGCAGCGCAGCCGGCTGCGGGCCACCCCCCAGGCCTGCAGCCGGCTCCGCCTGGGCTGTGTCAGCGGCGGCAACAGCGGCCAGGCGGCGACCGGAGGGCCACACGGGGCACTCCGTCTCCTGGATCCTCTTCGGGTCCCCGGTCGGCGCTCCCCTCGCGGACCGGATCGCCCGCGCTCTCCCGTCGCGAGGTCGCGCACAAGGTGGCAACCCGGAGGGAGGGCGAGAGGCCGTGAACCTCGTCTGGGCGGCCGTCGGCCACCTCGTGGTGACCGCGCTGGCCGTCACGGCGATGCTGCTGGCGCGCCGCCGGGCCCCGAGGGCAGCTACTTCAATGACCGTGACCGCGCCTCGGGCGTCTTCGGCGTCCTGGCCACCGGCTTCTCGGTCCTGGTGGGCTTCATCATCTTCTTGGCGTTCAGCTCCGACGACGGCCCGGGCGCGCGGTGGCCGACTGTCAGGAGGGGCCCTCGGTGCTCATCGTCGCGGCCAGCTTGCGTTTGGAGTGGTCGCGGACGACGAGGTAGACCAGCACGCCGACCAACGGGAGCAGGATCAGCAGCACGGCCCAGAACGTCTTGGCCCAGCCGCTGAGCGTGCTGTCCGCGAACAGGTCGATGAACACCAGGACCCAGACCGTGATGGCCCCGATCATGACGAAGATCCAGAAGCTCCAGGCAAGGACGCTCCCGAAGTGGGTCGTGATGTTGTCCACTGTTCCCAGCCCTTCGTGTCGTGGCGCAGGCGCACGCGCCGGATGCATCCTGCCCACACGACGCGCCCCGCGTCCTCACCCTCCGCAGGTGACCTCCACGTGATTCCCCGTGTCGCGGACGACGGTTAGGGTCCCGGCCATGGGGGTGCACGGAAGGGAGCCGGAGCAGGCCGCCATCGGCGACCTGCTGACGCAGGCACGGGCAGGGCAGGGCGGCAGCCTCGTGCTGACCGCCGAGGCAGGTGCCGGCAAGACGTCGCTCCTCGCAGAGGCGGCCGCCGGCGCTCGGGCCGCGGGCGACATGACGGTCGTGACCACGTCCGGCATCGAGTCCGAGGCGCCCTTGGCGTTCGCCGCCCTGCAGCGGCTCCTCGCGCCCCTGTCCGGTTCCCTGGACCGCATCCCTGCGCCGCAGGCACAGGCGCTGCGGGTCGTGTTCGGAATGGAAGCCGGTGACGCCGGAGACCGGTTCCTGATCTTCCTCGGGGTCCTGTCACTGCTGGCCGACGCAGGCGAGAAGCAGCCGGTCCTCGTGGTCGTCGACGACGCTCAGTGGCTCGACGACGCCTATGCCGCGGCGCTGCAGTTCGTGGCTCGGCGCATCGCGATGGAGCCGGTCGCGCTGTTGTGGGCTGCGCGTGAGAACGCAGCGCGCCCGTTCGACACCACCGACCTGCCCACGCTGCGGCTGGCTGGGCTGGGCCTCGCTGGTGCTACGGCCATCTTGTCGGAACAGACACGTGCGGAGGTGTCCCCGGAGGTCGCGGCCCTGCTGGTGGCCAACACCGGCGGGAACCCGCTGGCCCTGCGCGAGCTGCCCAGCATCCTGACCCCGGGCCAGCTGGCCGGGACCGAGCCGCTTCCGCCGCGGTTGCCGGTGACCGAACGCATCGAGCGGGTGTTCCTCGACCGGGCCCGGCGTCTCTCCGAGGACGCCCAGACCGTGCTGCTGGTCGCCTCCGCCGACGACTCCACCCGGCTCGCCACGGTCTTGAAAGCGGCAGAGACGCTCGGGGCCGACACGGGTTCACTGAGCGAGCTCGAGACCTCGGGCCTGGTCGATGTCGACGGTGACCGGCTGAGGTTGCGGCACCCGCTGGTGCGGTCGGCGATGTACGAAGCGGCTGCGAGCGGGGAGCGTCGCCGGGTCCATGGGGCGTTGGCCTCGGCCCTCGACCGTGAGGAGGACGCCGACCGGCGGGCCTGGCACCTGTCCTCCTCGGTCGTCGAGCCGGACGAGTCGGTGGTGGCCGAGCTGGTGGCGGCCGCCGAGCGCGCCGGCCGCCGGGGCGGCCACGAAGCAGCCTCGGCCGCATGGGAGCGAGCCGCCGAGCTCGCCACGGACCCCGACCAGCGGGCCAGACATCTGTTCGCGGCGTCGACGTCCGCCTGGGCGTCCGCGCACCCCGACCGTGCTCGCGACCTCATCGAGAAGGCCGGCACCGAGGCCCGCGACCCGCTCCTGCTCGCAGACGCGCGGCGACTCCGGGGACGCATCGAGTGGAACACCGGGTCGGTGAAGCTGGCCAACCGGATGCTGCTCGAGGCCGCGGTCGACGCCGCCGGGCACGACGAGGCCCGAGCCCGGGAGCTGGCTGCCGAGGCGGTCTCGATCGCCCCGTGGGGCGGCGACTCCGAGTCGGGCATCGACGGCACCACGGTGGTCCCGCCGCCCGCACCAGACGCACCCGCCCGGGCGCGGACCTACGACCAGCTGATGCGCGGCTGCGCCCACGTCGCGGCCGGCGACTTCGCGGCCGCCGCCGGGCCGTTCCGCAACGCGTTCGCCATCCACGAGGAGCTCACCGAGGATTTCGAGCTCCTCCCGAACCTGAGCATCTGCGCGTTCCACCTCGGCGAGTACGAACGCTCCCAGGGCTACATGCAGCGCGTCCTGACGCGCGCCCGCAACGACGGTGCCGCCGTCATGGTGCTCTACACGTTGACCCGGCTGGCCATGATCGACCTGGCCGGCGGCCGGTGGACCGACGCCGTCGGGGACTGCACCGAGGCCGTGTCGCTCGGCGAGGTCACCGGCCACCACGTCCTGGCCGACACCCCGGCGACCATCCTGATGCTCCTCGCGGCCCACCGCGGCGAGACTGACACGTTCTCCGAGCTCGTCCCTCGCCTCGACGTAGCCACGTCGCTCGGGGCATCGGGCGTCCTCGACGTCGTGCTCCGCGACGTCGTCCACTGGGCTCACGGCGTGCACCTGACCCTGACCGACGCCAGCCGGCCCGCGTCGGCGTTCCACCGGTTCGCGCAGATGTCGCACGACGTCCAGAAGCGAATGGCAGGCATCGACCGCATCGAAGCCGCTGTCCGTGCCGACCAGACCGAGGCCGCCCGCCTGTGGACCGAGGACCTCGCCGGGTTCGCGACCGCGACGGGGCTGCCGTGGCCGGCCGCGGTCGCCGAGCACGGCCACGCACTCCTGGCCGCACCGGACCAGCCTGAGTCGGCTGACGCCCACTTCGCCCGGGCGCTGGAGCTGCATCAGGAAGATGCGAACGCCGGAGGTCCGAGCTGGCCG
>JAHEXO010000321.1 GCA_023252065.1 Nocardioides sp.
GAGGCTGGCCAGCTGAGCAGCCGCTCCGCCGCCGTCGACGGTCCGGTTGACCAGGTTGCCCAGCAGCCGCGGGACGATCAGCGCCGTGCCCGCCGCGAGCGCGTTGAGCACTATCAGCCAGAAGAAGATGCCCTTCCGCTCGCGCAGCAGGCCGCGGAAGAACGCCATCACCACATGGTTGTCGGCCACCGGCCAGCCGCGCACCGGGTTGCGGGAGGCGGCGTAGGTGTCGAGAGCGCGCTGCTCGCGCAGCAGATGGCGCCGGTGGAGGGCCTACAGCCGCTCGCGCCACGAGACGCCGTGCGGAGGCACCAGCGCGGGTGGGACCGCCGGCTCGGGGTCGGGCTGCTCGCGCCAGGTCTCCGCCGAGCTCGCCAGCGGGTCAGACAGTGCTGTGCTCATGGCCGGCCACCTCCTCCACGGGGGCGTCCATCGCGGCGCGCGTGACGACCCGGCGGTACGACGGGCTGTCGCGCAGCAGGTCCTCGTGCGTGCCGTCCTCGGTCGCGCGGCCGTTCTCGAAGAGCACGACGCGGTCGGCGTGGTGCAGCCACAGCGGCGACACCGTGCTGACCACGGTGGTCCGGCCGTGGCGGACGGCCGCCACGCGCCGGGCGATCCGGGCCTCGGTGTGCGCGTCGACCGCCGAGGTGGGCTCGACCAGCACGAGGATCGGCGCTTCGGCGGCGAGAGCCCGCGCCAGCACGACCCGCTGGCGCTGGCCGCCGGACAGCCCACGACCACGCTCGTCGAGCACGCCCTGCCAGCCGCCCGGCAGCGCGTCGTAGACGTCCTCGGCGTTGGCCACGCGCACGGCCTCCTCGGCCTGCGCCCGGGTCAGTCGCCGATGCGGGTCGATGGCGTCCTGGAGCGTGCCGGCGAAGAGCTGGCTGCCGGTGTCGCTGACCAGGATCTGGCGTCGTACGTCGTCGAGCGAGGCCGCTCCGAGGTCGACGCCGCCCAGCCGGACGCCCCACTCGCGGTTGGCAAGCTCCTCGTCGAGGGCGGCGAGGCGGGCGCGCTCCGCGAGCCGCTGGGCCCGGGCCCGCCGGGCCGCGCGACCCTTGATGCCCTCGTCGAGCTCCTGGCTCACCGGCTCGGTGTCGGCCGGCAGGTAGCGGCCGAGACGGTCGGCGAGGGCGGCGGTTTCCTCCGGCACCGCGCACACGACCACGGTCAGCTCACCGTCGCGGGCGACGAAGCCGGTCAGCTCGTCGTAGAGGTCGGCGTGCTGCGGGAGCGGGGTGCTCTCGGAGCGGTCGGGCCACGGGGGCTGCTCCTCGAAGATCGCCACCGCCTTGCGGGCGGAGACCATCGCGCGGGTGACCTTCTGGGCGAGCTCGAAGAACGTCTGGATCGGGTAGATCATGAACAGCGCGTAGCCGAGGAAGGCGATCAGCTGGCCGATCTCGAGGTCGCCGGAGATCACCTGGCGGGTGCCGAGCCACACCAGCAGCACGATGAAGACGCCGGAGAACAGCACGCCGACGGCCTCGATCGCGGCCTGCCACAGGCCTGCACTGACACCGGCCTGCCGCGCCAGCTGCGACTGGCGGTCGTAGTTGCGGCCGAAGGTCCGCTCCCCGCCGATGCCACGCAGGATGCGAAGTCCGGCCACGATGTCGGTCGCCATGGAGGTGAGGTCGGAGTTGCGGCCACGCTCGATCTGCTGGCGGCGGTGCAGCGGACGCAGCAGGGGAAGCGCGGCGCCGACGAGGATCGGCGCGGCGATCAGCATCAGGGCGCCGAGCTCGGGTGACGTGCTGAGCACGATGAAGGCGATCACCAGGTAGGAGATCAGCTGGGAGCCGGCGCGGGACACGATCTCGGTCAGCGCGCCGAACTCGTCGGAGTCGGCGGAGGCGACGCTCAGCACCTCGCCCGTCGGCGTACGGCGGGGCAGGACGTGGCCCATCTGGGCGACCTTGCGGGTCACCATCTTCATCGTCCCGTAGAGGGCGATCAGCCAGCTGCGCACGATCAGGGTGTGCATCACGATCCCGAAGGTGGCGCCGATCAGGGTGACCAGGAGCAGCAGCCCGGCCCACGTCAGGGTGCCGTTCACCGACCCGGGGACGATCCCGTCGTCGATGGCCTTGCCGAACATCCACGGGCCGACGGTGAGCGGCAGCTGCCACAGGACCCCGACCGCGGTCGTCAGCAGGATCAGGCGCCACTGCAGCTTCAGGAACCAGCGGAGCAGGGCCGCCGGGGTGCGCGTGTCCGGCGCGGGACCGAGCTCCTCCCCGGCCGCGCTGTAGAAAACCGAGATCTCCGGTGGGAAGTCGCGCATGGCGGTTCGAGGGTACGGGTCCCGAGCCCCGGCCAGCGACTCGGTTTCCCGGGGTTGGCCTGACGGCATGGACGACTCGGGACGTCGCGACGAGCTGGTGGGTGGGTGGGGCGGTCCGCTACGGCGCTGGCGAGCGATGGACGCCCACGATCGCCGGGGCACCTTGCTGCTAGCCGTGTGCGGCGCCGTCTGCTGGGCGGCTTCCTACTGGGTGTTCGCGCAGCTGTTCGACGGCCGCGCGACCTGGTCCGGCGTGCTGTGGTGGACGGCCTGGATGCTCGTGGTCTGGGTGTACCAACCCGAGCTCGTGCGGACCTTCAAGAAGTGGAACGACTAGGTCGTCGCGCGGCCCTCGCGAGCCCGCCTAGTCTGGCGCCATGCCCTACTACCGCTGCGTCGGGTCCGTCCCGCCCAAGCGACACATCCAGCACCGCGACCCCGACGGCCACCTCTATCGCGAGGAGCTGATGGGGGAGGAGGGCTTCTCGTCCGACTCGTCGCTGCTCTACCACCGGGGGGTCCCGTCGGCGATCGTCGACTCCCAGGTCTGGGAGCTGCCCGACCAGTCGCGCACCCCCAACCACCCGCTCAAGCCGCGCCACCTCAAGCTCCACGGCCTCTTCCCGGCTCCCGGTGAGGGGGATGGCGCCTGCCCGGTCGAGGGCCGCCGGCTGGTGCTGGGCAACAACGACGTCCGCATCTCCTACGTCGTCACGGGCACCACGCCTTCGCCGCTCTACCGCAACGCCATCGGCGACGAGTGCGTCTACATCGAGGCCGGCTCGGGCACCGTCGAGACCGTCTTCGGCGTGATCCCCTACCGCGCCCAGGACTACGTGCTGGTCCCGCGCTCCACCGACCACCGTTGGGTGCCCGCCGAGCCGAGCCGGCTCTACGCGATCGAGGCCAACTCCCACATCTCCCCGCCCAAGCGCTACCTCTCGCGCTACGGGCAGCTGCTCGAGCACGCGCCGTACTCCGAGCGCGACCTGCACGGGCCGAGCGAGTCGTTCGTGGTCGAGGGCAGTGACGTCGAGGTACTGGTCAAGCACCGCGTCGGCGGCCAGGTCGTCGGCACCCGGATGACCTACGACACCCACCCGTTCGACGTGGTCGGCTGGGACGGCTGCATGTATCCCTACACGTTCAACCTCGAGGACTACATGCCGATCACCGGCAAGATCCACCAGCCGCCGCCGGTGCACCAGGTCTTCGAGGGCTGGAACTTCGTGGTCTGCAACTTCCTGCCCCGCAAGGTCGACTACCACCCGCTGTCGATCCCGGTGCCCTACTACCACTCCAACGTCGACAGCGACGAGATCATGTTCTACGTCGGCGGCGACTACGAGGCGCGCAAGGGCTCGGGCATCGGGCTCGGGTCGATCTCGGTGCACCCGGGCGGCTACGCCCACGGGCCTCAGCCGAGCGCGATCGAGGCCTCGCTCGGGGCGGAGACGTTCGACGAGACGGCCGTCATGGTCGACACCTTCCAGCCCCTGGAGCTCGGCGAGGGAGGCCTGGCCGCCGAGGACCCGGCCTACGCCTGGACCTGGGCCGGGCGGCACACCGGAGAGAGCGGCTCGGGCCAGGACGGCGGCCCGGCGGTGTTCTCCAACTCGTGAGGCTCTGATGGTCGAGATCCTCACCCCCCGCGACGTACCGCTCGGCGGGCTGCGTGCCATCACCGTACGGCGCACCCTCCCGCAGCGGCAGCGGTCCGTGATCGGGGCCTGGTGCTTCCTCGA
>JAHEXO010000322.1 GCA_023252065.1 Nocardioides sp.
GGGTCGATGAGTGCGGACTCGCCGCTGCGCTCGCGGCGGAGCAGCCAGCGCGCCAAGGCGACGAGGGTGAGGGCTCTTCTACTCTCGAGGATCCACCGTCAGTGCCCAGATGACGGCGCCGTCCAGGGCCAGGACGATGATGCCCCAGACCGGGTAGTAAGGGACCCAGGCGAAGTTGGCGATGGTCGAGACCGCGACGATGGCGATCCCGGTCCAGCGGGCCCAGGCAGCACCGGTGAGCAGGAAGATGCCGACCACGAGCACGCCGAGGCCGAGCAGTAGGTGGATCCAGCCCCACGTGGTGACGTTGAACTGGAAGGTGTACTTCCGGCCCACGACGTAGAACTGCGAGTTGGCGAGCGCGACGATGCCCACGAGCGCTTGGGTGACGCCCGCGATGATCATCATGACGGCGGCGAAGACGGTCAGGCCCGTGGCCCACGTCCGTCCGGTGGGGGTCACCTGAGACATGGCGGTCCTCCTCTGATGAGCCGATGGTGGTGCAACGCCATTCACTATGACCTCTCTGTGAGTGCACGGCGAGCGGCGCGCCGCCTCGGCGACGTACTGGACTGTGTGCCCCGCAGTGTGCACCGGGGTCACCCGCCACGGGTGACGACGCTCCCCGCTCTCGCTTCCTACCGTGTGCGAGGGTCCCCGGCCCGCTCCCGGGGTCGGCTCGCTGACCGATCGCGCGTAGCCACTACCCGAGGAGGATCCGTCATGACCACTCCCACCGGCGAGGCCGTGCCCTCCGACTCGATGGCGGAGACCTCCGCTCCGGCGCTCAGCGGGGCGCAGCTCGGCGAGATTCTGAGGCTCCTCCCGGGGTCTGACTCGGTGGAGCTGAAGGTGACTGTTCCCGAAGCGGGCCGGCGCCGGGTCATGGAGCGGCTGGGGATGGACCCCATGCGGGCCGAGCTCCGGCAGGTCGCCTACTTCGACACCCCGGGCCTGGTCCTCAACCGAGCCGGTCTGGTGGTGCGCGCTCGCCGCGTGCAGCGCAAGCCGGGCGACTCGGTGGTCAAGCTCCGGCCCGTGGTCCCCGATGAGCTGAGTGATGACCTTCGTCGGAGGCCCGGCTTCGGGGTGGAGGTCGACGCGATGCCGGGCGGGTTCGTCTGTTCGGCACGGATGAAGGCACTCGCAGACGACGACCTCGTCCGCGATGTGTTCCTCGGTCGCAAGCCGGTGCGCAAGATCCTCACCAAGCGCCAACGAGCCCTGTTCGAGACCCACGCTCCGGACGGCGTCGCCCCGGACGACCTGACCGTGCTCGGACCGCTCAACATCATCAAGCTCAAGTTCGACCCGGAGGGTTTCTCGCGAAGCATGGTGGCCGAGCTGTGGTTCTATCCCGACGGCTCGCAGATCCTCGAGCTCTCCACCAAGTGCTCGCCCGTCGACACCTTCACTGCCGCCGCGGAGGCCAAGGCGTTCTTGACCTCGAGAGGCGTGGACCTGGCCGCCCCGCAACAAACGAAGACCAGGACCGCTCTGGATCTCCTGGCCTCGGCCGCGACCGACTAGCCAGCTAGCGGCCGAACCTCTCCGCGACGACCCCGTGTCGCAGGCCGTGGTCGCTGACGATGACCGCGCGCTGGCGGGTCACGGTGAGGATCGTGCGCACGATGCAGGCGCCGGCGAGGATCACCTCGGCGCGGGCCGGCTGCAACCCGGCGAGCTGGCGCCGTTCCTCTGCCGATCGTCGCCGGTAGCTTTCGATCTGCCGGTCCACCTCCGCCAGGTCGACGACCGTGCCGTGCACCACCTCGGGGTCGTAGTGAGTCAGGCCGTGCCGGACGGCCGCGAGGTTGGTCGCCGTCCCACCGATCGCGACGACCGTGTCCGACTGGGGCCGCCCCTTCAAGGGGTCCAGGTCCAAGGCGATCGCCGCGAGGGCGACCTCCACCGTGTCGCGAGTCACGGCCTGGTCGAGCCCGAACCGCTCGGTGAAGCGCACCGCTCCCACGTCGAGGCTGAACTGGTCGTCGATCCGGTCTCGTGACCCCCAGGTGAACTGGCTGCTCCCGCCGCCGGAGTCGAAGACCAGGAGCGACTGAGCGGTCAGGGGTAGCGTGGACACGGCGGCCAGGTAGGCGAGCCGGGCCTCCTCGGGCCCTGAGATCACCTCGACACCGACACCGCACCGGGAGAACACCTCGTCGACGAAGACGTCGCGGTTGGGAGCTTGTCGCAGGCCCGCCGTGCCCACGGCGGCGATGTCGGTCGGCCCTTCGCGACGGGCCTCCTCGACCAGCGCAGCGACGGCGTCGGCGGTACGGCGCATCGCTGCGTCGGTGAGCTCCCCGGACTCCGCCAGTCCCTCACCGAGGCGGGTGACTACCGCGGTGTCGGCCTCGGCGTGGGGACGACCGTCCGGCCGGCGGTCACCGCGGGTGAGCTTGACTGAGTTGGTCCCTATGTCGAGGACCGCATACCGGGAGGGCCCCCAGCGGAGCATGCTCTTGAGCCCCTTCGCGACGCAGGTGTTCGACCGCCCTTCCAGGCCGATGCGCCGCACCGTCTCGAGGACCAGCGCCGGGTCGGGCGACTCGACGGCGACGGTGGGCAGGGTCGTCCCACCTACCGTGAGCTCGGTGAGCTCGACCATGCATCCGTCCAGCAGGGCGCGGTGACGACTCTTGTGCACCTCCAGGACACGCAGGTCCTCACGCGGACCCACGAGGTCAGCGAGCAGCTCGTCCACCTCGACACCCGAACTTCGTCCGGGCGGCGGGAGCGCGCCGAGCGCTAGGAAGCACGCGGTGACGTCGTCGGCGAGCAAGGGGAACGCGGCCTTCATCGTCGGCACCCACAGCTGCAGCCCTGACGCGTTCACCCGGGTGAGCACCTTCGCGTCCAGGATGCCCGCGCGCAGCTTGACCGAGGCGTCGCCGTAAAGCGACAGGAGGTAGGTCTCGTCGCTTTCCTCGGGAGCTGCGGTCCAGGCGGTCGCCAGGACTTGGTCAGCGGCCCCCACGTCGCCGAAGGTCCGCCACTCCCATCGCGGTACGACGGTCGGAGCGCTGCCGTGCAGTGGTTCCCGGTGTGTGCTCACGAGACGGATCCCTCCTGAGGCTCCTGCGTCGACATGCCGCCGCCCGACTGCACGAGCAGAGAGGTCCGCCCAGGGCCGACGCAACGCGACCCGCCGGATGCGAGTCCTGGCTCGAATTGGCGTACGCCCTGCGCCGCAGCAGCCACTTGATGGCCTCCTCGGCGACCACCAGCCATCTCGCGATGGCGACGCAGGTGCACCACTGCGCGAAGGTCAGCGAGGTGGTGCCGAAGATACGCTCCAGGACTCCGATGGTGGTGACGGCGACTGCCGCCAGGGCCGCGACGCCGTAGCGCCGGAGCTGGGCGGCACCGCGGATGGCGTCCCGGTCGAAGATGGTGTCGACCTGGTCGCGACACAGCAACGCCGCAGCCAGGTGGAACGCCGAGAGGGTCGTCAGCAGCATCGTGGAGCCGACCACCGCACAGTTCTGATGGTGGCCGATCTGGTATGCCACCAGGGCACCGACGGTCATCACGGCGCCCTGGATGCACGGGCGCACCCAGCCGGCGCGCGACAACACGGGTGCCTCGACGGGCCGAGGTGGTCGCTCCATCAGCCCCGAGGTGGGTTGATCGAAGCCGAGGGCGATGGCGATGGGGATGTCGATGACCATGGTGCGCCACAGGATCTGCAGCGGGTTGAGCGGCGACCCGAGAGACGTCGATCCCGTGGGGATCCCGCTGGCTGTTGGTGACGGTGGTGCTGGACGCCGACATGACACCCTCCCAGACGACTGCCTTCGCACACCCACCTGCGCACGCTGCAGTCCGGGCCCAGCCGCGAACCTAACCACGCCGTCGAGTCGCCGGTTCACCCGCCGTGGGTGAACCCGCGAGTACGGTCGACGCGTGATGACGCCGGATCCTGAGCCCGCCGACATCTCCGAGCAGACCATCAATCGCAACTGGACGGAGCTGGTGCAGGAGCTTCGCGCGACCCAGATCGGGGTCCAGGTCCTCATCGGCTTCCTA
>JAHEXO010000323.1 GCA_023252065.1 Nocardioides sp.
TCTGCACGGCGACTGCTGGGGTGAACCGGAGCCAAGCGGCGATTCTGCCACCCGTTGCAACACCGCGGGTAATCGGTGTGTTCCCGCCCGCCGCGGGCACCGTCACCGGGATTCGAGACGGCGCTGGCGCGCCTCCTCAACCAGGGATCGGCCGCGGCCGGTGGTTGAGGAGGTCGCTCAGCAACCTTCTCGAAACCAGCCTGCCCATCAGTCCTCGCCGTCCAGGGCGCCGGGCGTCGTCTTCTGGACCTGCATGAGGAACTCGATGTTGGTCTGGGTCTTCTTCAACCGCTCCAGGAGCAGCTCGAGGGCCTGCTGGCCGTCGAGCCCGGAGAGGACGCGGCGCAGCTTCCAGACGATCTGGAGCTCCTCGCGGCTCATCAGGAGCTCCTCGCGGCGGGTGCCGCTCTGCACCGCGTCGATCGCCGGGAAGAGCCTCTTGTCGGCGAAGTCGCGACGCAGCCGGAGCTCCATGTTGCCGGTGCCCTTGAACTCCTCGAAGATCACCTCGTCCATCTTCGAGCCGGTCTCGATGAGCGCGGTGGCGAGGATGGTCAGCGAGCCGCCGTTCTCGATGTTGCGGGCGGCCCCGAAGAACTTCTTCGGCGGGTAGAGCGCGGCCGAGTCGACGTCACCGGACAGGATCCGGCCCGACGCGGGCGCCGCGAGGTTGTAGGCGCGCCCCAGGCGGGTGATGCCGTCGAGCAGCACCACCACGTCGTGGCCGAGCTCGACCAGCCGCTTCGCGCGCTCGATGGCGAGCTCGGCGACGATCGTGTGGTCGCCGGCCGGGCGGTCGAACGTCGAGGAGATGACCTCGCCCTTGGTCGACCGCTCGAAGTCGGTGACCTCCTCGGGCCGCTCGTCGACGAGGACGACCATGAGGTGGCACTCGGGGTTGTTGGTCGTGATCGAGCTCGCGATCGACTGCATGATGATCGTCTTGCCGGCCTTGGGCGGCGACACGATCAGGCCGCGCTGGCCCTTGCCGATCGGGGCGGCGATGTCGATGACCCGGCCGATCATGTTGGTCGGGTCGGTCTCCATCCGCAGCCGCTCGCTCGGGTAGAGCGGGGTGAGCTTGGCGAAGTCGACGCGGGTGCGGGCCGCCTCGGGGTCGGCGCCGTTGACGGCGTCGATGCGAACCATGGGGTTGAACTTCTCCTTGCGCTCGCCCTCCCGGGGCTGGCGCACCTGGCCCACGATCGCGTCACCACGGCGCAGGCCGTACTTGCGGACCATCGCCAGCGAGACGTAGACGTCGTCGGCACCGGGCAGGTAACCGCTGGTGCGCACGAACGCGTAGTTGTCGAGCACGTCGAGGATGCCCGCCGCGGGCGTGAGCACGTCGTCGTCGAGGATCGAGGTGTCGGGCTCGCCCCGCTGTACGCCGCTCGGCTGGCGTTCGCGGCCCCGGTCGCGGCCCCGGCGGCGACGGCTGCGACGGCTGCCGCTCTCGCCGTCGTAGGGCTGGCCCTGTGCGTCCTTGCCGCCGCCGCCCCCGCTGTCGTGCTTGGGCTCCTGCTTCTGGTCCTGCTTGTTCTGGTCCTGCTTCTGGTCCTGTTTCTGCTGGCGGCCCTGGCCGCCGCCCTGCTCACGGCCCTGGTCGCGGTCGCGGCGCTCGCCACGGTCCTCGCGGCGCTGGCCGGCCTCGGGCTGGTCCTGCTGGTCGCGCTGGGGCTCGCCGGCCGGCGTGTCCGAGCGGGCCTCGCCCTGCTCCTGGGCCCGCTCCTGCTTCGGCTCCTGCTTCGACTCCTGGGTCTCCTCGGAGCGTCCGCGGTCGGCCCGGCCGCCGGAGCGGCCACCCGACCGACCTTCGGCCTGCTGGCCCGACCCTGCGGCCTGCTGGCCCGACTGGCCACCCGACTGGGCGGCCTTGATGGCGTCGACCAGCTGGGCCTTCTTCATCGAGCCGGCGCCCCGGATGCCGAGGCCGCCGGCCATCGACTTCAGGTCGGCCAGCAGCATGGAGTTGAGTCCACCCGACTTCTTCTTGGGCGCGGATGCGCCGGAGTCGGCGCTCTTCGCGGAGGTGGATTCGACGGTTTCGGTCACGTGAGGTCCTTCCCACGTATCAGCGCCGTCCGGCAGAGCGCCGGCGGCGACTTGGTTCACGGCTTCTCAGGTCACGACGCGTCACAGCGCAGCGACGTGGTGGTGAGAAGGGGGCGCATCGGGCGGGGCAGATCCTGGAGCGGAGCTGCGTCGCGGTCCCTGACGCGTGGCCCACGATAGCACCCGAGGATGTGACCCACAGCACCGCCGCGAGGTCCGCACCTCGGACTACGAGGACGCGACGACGCGGACGCCCCGGGACGCGACGGCGAGCGGCCGGCAGCGCCAGCCGGCAGGGGTGTACGACGCCAGGTCGGCGTCGACGGCGAGCAGGACGAGCACCGTCGGGCCGGCGCCGGAGACCACCGCCGCGTGGCCGTCGGCGCGCAGCCGGTCGACCAGGTCGAGCGACTCGGGCATGGCCGGACGCCGGTAGGACTGGTGCAGGAAGTCCTCGGTCGCGCGCAGGAGACGCTCGGGTGCCCCGCCCAGAGCGGCCACGAGCAGGGCGGCGCGACCGCTGTTCGCGGCGGCGTCGGCGTGGGGCACCACGTCGGGAAGCAGCCCACGAGCCACCTCGGTGGACAGCCCCGTGGGTGGGACGAACGCCACGGTCCGGATCCGCCGGTCGAGAGGGGCCCCGTCGGCCCAGACGTCCTCGTCGTCCTGGCCGCAGACGACCAGGCCGCCGTACAGAGCGGGTGCGATGTTGTCCGGGTGGCCCTCGAGTGCTGTGGCCAGGGCCAGGAAGGTGCCGAGATCCAACCGCTCCGACCCGTCGGTGACCAGGGCCCGGGCGAGCGCGATGCCGCCCACGATCGCCGCTGACGACGACCCGAGGCCGCGGGCGTGCGGGATGCGGTTGCTGCACACCAGCCGGAGCGGTGGGTTGGGGACCTCCATGATCGAGAAGGCGGCGTCCATCGCCCGGGCGACCAGGTGGGTGTCGTCGAGCGCCACCGAGTCGGCGCCCTCGCCGGTCACCTCGACCACCAGCCCGTCGCCGCCCACCTCGGCGGTCAGCTCGTCGCGGAGGTCCAGCGCGAGCCCGAGGCAGTCGTAGCCGGGACCGAGGTTGGCACTCGTGGCCGGAACCGTGACCGTGACCGGGCCTGCGACGAGGCTCATCTGAGCCCGGCTGCGGCCGCGGCCGCGTCGACGTCGGGGTCGATGACGGCGTGCACCATCTCGCCCACCGACTCCAGTGCGGTCCCGGTGTCCTTGAGGCCGTGACCGGTGACGGTCACCACCACCCTGAGCCCGGCGTAGGTGTCACCGGCCTCGAGGTCGGCGAGCAGCCCGGCGACCCCGGCGGCCGAGGCGGGCTCGACGAAGACACCCTCGTGGCGGGCCAGCTGGGCCTGGGCGGCCAGGATCTGGGCGTCGGACACGGCCCGGAACCGTCCGCCGGACTCCGACGCGGCGGCCTCGGCTTGCTTCCACGACGCAGGGTTGCCGATCCGGATCGCGGTCGCCTTGGTCTCGGGGTCGGGGAACGGCTCGCCGGTCACCAGCGGCGCCGCCCCCTCGGCCTGGAAGCCGCGCATGACCGGTTTGCGGGTGGCGCGCCCGAGGTCGGCGTACTGCTCGTAGCCCAGCCAGTACGCCGTGATGTTGCCGGCGTTGCCGACCGGCAGCACGTGGACGTCGGGGGCGTCACCGAGGAAGTCGACGATCTCGAACGCCGCGGTCTTCTGCCCCTGGATGCGCACCGGGTTCACGGAGTTCACCAGCGCGACCGGGTAGCTCCACGACAGGGTGCGGGCGAGCTGGAGGCAGTGGTCGAAGTTGCCGCGCACCATCACGATCAGCGCCCCGTGGACGATCGCCTGCGCCATCTTGCCGGCGGCGATCTTCCCCTCGGGCATGAGCACGATCGGGGTCAGCCCGGCGCGCGCGGCGTAGGCGGCCATCGACGCGGACGTGTTTCCCGTCGACGCACAGACGACGGCCTCGGCCCCTTCGTGCCGCGCGAC
>JAHEXO010000324.1 GCA_023252065.1 Nocardioides sp.
GGGCAAGGACTACTGCCAGACCGTCCGGGCCCGCCAGTCGCAGCTCGGCTCGATCGCCGCCGCCGCCTCGGCGACCGGCGTGCTCCAGGCGCTGCCGATCCTCCAGGAGCTCGAGGGGAGTGCGCCCGGCGACGTGCAGGACGACTACCAGCTCGTCGTCACCCGGATCCAGGCCCTCCAGCACGCGCTCGACGGCGCCGGCGTCGACCCGGCGTCGTACGACCCGAAGCACCCGCCGGCCGGGCTGAGCAGCACCGACCGGGCACGGATCAGGGACGCCGCCGCCCAGCTCGCGGCGACCGACACCGTGCAGGCGCTCGGCGCGATCCAGCAGGAGGTGCTGGACGTCTGCCACACCCCCCTCGACCTCTGAGGTGAAACCGCGCTCGAGGGCGGAACCTCAGGCCTGGGTGGCGAATCCGCGCCGGTGGTGACTAGATTGGCGCCCTGCCGAACCCCACCGGTTTCCACGACGTGGGTCCAGACGAAGGATGTGCGTTGGCCCTCCCACCGCTCACCACCGAGCAGCGCCAGGCGGCCCTCGCGAAGGCAGCAGCCTCCCGACGAGAGCGCGCCGAGGTGAAGAACCGCCTGAAGAACTCCGGGGCCTCGATCTCCGACGTGCTCCACGAGGGGCACGCCAACGAGGTGATCGGCAAGATGCGGGTCGTCGACCTGCTCTGCTCGATGCCCGGCGTGGGCAAGGTCCGTGCCAAGCAGCTGATGGAGCGCATCGGCATCGCCGAGAGTCGTCGCGTCCGCGGTCTCGGCGCCAAGCAGGTCGCGGCTCTCGAGCGCGAGTTCGCGCCCGGCGAGTGAGCGAGACCGCCCCCACCCGTCGTACCCGTCTGACGGTGCTCGCCGGCCCCACCGCGGTCGGCAAGGGTTCGGTGTCGGCCGACATCCGGGCCCGCCACCCCGAGGTCTGGATCTCGGTGTCTGCCACGACCCGCGCGCCGAGGCCGGGGGAGCAGCACGGCGTGCACTACTGGTTCGTCTCCGACGCGGAGTTCGACCGCATGGTGGCCGAGGACGACCTGCTCGAGTGGGCCGTCGTGCACACCGCCGCGCGCTACGGCACTCCGCGCGGCCCGGTCGAGGAGGCGCTGGCGGCCGGCCGGCCCGCCCTGCTGGAGATCGACCTCCAGGGCGCACGGCAGGTGCACGCGGCGATGCCCGACGCGCTGATGGTGTTCCTGGCCCCACCGAGCTGGGAGGAGCTGGTCCGCCGCCTGGTGGGACGCGGCACCGAGGGCGAGGAGGAGCGCGAGCGCCGGCTGGCCACCGCGCGCCGGGAGCTGGCTGCCGAGGCGGAGTTCGACGTTACCGTGGTCAACCACGAAATTCACGCTGCGGCCGAGGAGTTGGTAGCCTTGATGATCGGCCGTCCTGGCCTTCCCATACCCGAAAATCTGTGAGGCTTCTGCGTGGCTGCCCCCACTCCTGCCGCCGAGGGCGTGACCAACCCCTCGATCGACGATCTGCTCACCAAGACCGACAGCAAGTACAAGCTCGTCCTCTACAGCGCAAAGCGCGCCCGGCAGATCAACGCCTACTACTCCCAGCTCGGTGAAGGCCTCCTGGAGTACGTCGGCCCGCTCGTGGAGACCCACGTGCAGGAGAAGCCGCTGTCCATCGCCCTGCGCGAGATCAACGAGGACCTGCTGACCTGCGAGGACGTCGACCCGGCGGAGCTCGCCGCCGAGGAGGAGGCCCGCAAGGCCGCCGCCCTCGAGCCGGGCTTCCAGACCGACTGACCCACGGCTCGACCTCCCGCGATGGCGAGCACCGAGGACCGGCCGTCCGTCGTCCTGGGCGTGGCCGGCGGCATCGCGGCGTACAAGGCCTGCGAGCTGCTGCGCCTGCTCACCGAGTCCGGCCACGACGTGACCGTCGTACCGACCCGGGCGGCGCTGGAGTTCGTCGGCGCCACCACCTGGGAGGCCCTGTCCGGCAAGCCGGTCTCCACCGACGTCTGGACCGGCGCCCACGAGGTGCCGCACGTCCGGATCGGGCGCCACGCCGACCTGGTCGTGGTCGCTCCTGCCACCGCTGACCTGCTGGCCCGCGCCACCCACGGCCTGGCCGACGACCTGCTCACCAACACGCTCCTCACCGCGCGCTGCCCGGTGGTCTTCGCGCCCGCCATGCACACCGAGATGTGGGAGCACCCTGCCACCCAGGCCAACGTCGCCACCCTGCGCGAGCGGGGGGCACTCGTCCTGGAGCCAGCGGTCGGACGCCTGACCGGCGCCGACACCGGCAAGGGCCGGCTGCCCGACCCCGAGGAGATCTACGCCGTCTGCCTCGACGTGCTCGCCCACGGGCTCGAGCGCGACCTGGCCGGCCGCAGCGTGGTCGTCTCGGCCGGTGGCACCCGCGAGCCGCTCGACCCCGTGCGCTTCCTCGGCAACCGCTCCTCCGGTCTGCAGGGCGTGGCGCTTGCCCGCGCCGCGGTGACCCGTGGCGCCGACGTGACCCTGGTCGCCGCCAACGTGGCCCTGCCCGACCCCGCCGGCGTGAAGGTGGTGCGGGTCGAGACCACCGAGGAGCTCCGCGACGCCGTCGTGTCGGCGGCCGGGTCCGCCGACGCGGTCGTGATGGCCGCGGCTCCGGCCGACTTCCGGCCCACCGAGACGCTCGCGGCCAAGATCAAGAAGTCGGGCGACGCCCCTGCCCTGGCCCTGGTGGAGACGCCCGACATCCTCGCTGAGCTCTCCCACGCCCGCGTCCGGCCCGGCCAGGTCGTGGTCGGGTTCGCGGCCGAGACGGGTGACGAGACCGGGTCGGTGCTCGACCTGGCCCGCGCCAAGCTGGCCCGCAAGGGCTGCGACCTCCTGGTCGTCAACGACGTGAGCGGCGGCGCGGTGTTCGGGGCCGCGGACAACCAGGCCGTGATCCTGACCCGCGACGGCGACCAGGTCGACGTACCCCGCGGGTCGAAGACCGCCGTGGCCCATGCGATCTGGGACCAGATCGCCCGGCGCCTGGCCCCGTGACCACCCCGCGGCCGGAGTCTTCGAACAGCGGCGCCGACCGCTATCGTGACCCGGACGCTTTCACCCCGATCAGCGCATCACCAGCGACAACCCGTGTAGGAGCAAGCAGACCGTGACCGGACGACTGTTCACCTCGGAATCCGTCACCGAGGGGCACCCCGACAAGATCGCCGACCAGATCAGCGACTCCGTGCTCGACGAGATGTTGCGTCAGGACGCGCACAGCCGGGTCGCCGTCGAGACCCTGCTCACCACCGGGCTGGTGGTGGTCGCGGGCGAGGTCACCACGACCGGCTACGTCGACGTCAAGCAGGTCGTGCGCGAGCGGATCCTCCGCATCGGCTACGACTCCTCGGAGAAGGGCTTCGACGGTCACTCGTGCGGCGTCATGGTCGCGATCGGGGGCCAGTCGGGCGACATCGCCCAGGGCGTCGACTCCGGCCACGAGGCGCGCACCGGCTCGGTCGACGCGATGGACAAGCAGGGCGCCGGCGACCAGGGCCTGATGTTCGGCTACGCCTGCGACGACACCGACGTCCTGATGCCCCTGCCGATCACGATGGCCCAGCGTCTCGCCGAGCGGCTGACCGCCGTACGCAACGACGGCACGCTGGCCTACCTGAGGCCCGACGGCAAGACCCAGGTCACGATCGAGTACGACGAGGACAACCGCCCCGTCCGGGTCGACACCGTCGTGCTCTCGACCCAGCACGCCGACGAGATCGACCTCGTCGACACCCTCGAGCCCGACATCAAGAAGCACGTCATCGACCCGGTGCTGGCCACCTTCGACATCCCCTCGGAGGGCTACCGCCTCCTGGTCAACCCGACCGGCCGCTTCGTGGTCGGCGGGCCGATGGGCGACGCCGGCCTGACCGGCCGCAAGATCATCGTCGACACCTACGGCGGGATGGCCCGCCACGGTGGCGGCGCGTTTTCCGGCAAGGACCCGTCGAAGGTCGACCGCTCGGCCGCCTACGCCATGCGCTGGGTCGCCAAGAACGTCGTGGCCGCCGGCCTGGCGCGCCGT
>JAHEXO010000014.1 GCA_023252065.1 Nocardioides sp.
TTGGCCGGGATGCCGTCGCGCGGCCAGGTGCGAGCCGCGGCCTCGAACGCATCGGCGAGGCCGTCCTCGGCCAGGTCGAGCCGTCGGTATTGGGCCACCAGCAGCGCCGTCAGCCGCCCCCACTGGTCACGCCAGGCGACCTCGAGGGCGGCTGCGACGCCGTCACGCCCAGTCGCGGGTGTCCTCATACCCTTCGATCTCGATCACCGGCCGCACCTCGACGGCGTACGACGACGGCAGCAGGGCGCAGAGGTCGAGCACCGTCTCCTCCGCGTCGGCCTCGAGCAGGTAGAAGCCGCCCAGCTGCTCGACCCCCTCGGCGTAGGGGCCCTCGGTGACGACCGCCTCGCCGTCGCGGTGCCGCAGCGTACGCGCCCGGCTGGAGTCGGCCAGCGCCTCGCCCGCGAGCATCGCGGCCCGCTGCGTGACGGCCTCGTGGAACGCGGTGTGGGCGTCCATCACCTGTTGCCGCTCCTCGGGACCGGCGGCGTCCCAGTCGCCCTCGTCGGCGGCCAACAGCACGACGTACTTCATCGGCTCTCCGTCCTCTCGCTGGTGAGTCTGTCATCGCGATGACGGGCGGCGGGAGGCCGAATCGACACCGACGTCGCTCAGACGGGCAGCGGGAACGCCGCCGGACTGCGCTTCCCGTCGGCGCCGATCGCGCGGACGCCGAAGAGGATGTTGTCCTTGGAGACGTGGGGAATCGTGACCGTCCCGACCTGGCCGACCCGGAGGCCGTGGGTCCACACCGGGTCGGTGGTCGGACGCCAGACCACCTCGTAGCCCCCGGCTGCCGGGTCGACGGTCCAGGTCAGGGTCGTGTCGTTCGTGAGGTCGGTGACGTTGACCCTGACGTCCCGCGGGGTGCCGGGGGCGGTGGCCAGCGACCACAGCCCGGCGGCGTTCACGCGCGCCACCCCGGCGACGTAGTCGTAGTCGACGAACTGCGGCAGGTCACCGAGCTGCACGCCGTCCTCGACGCGGACGTCCTGGTGCTGGTGGGCGAAGTTCTCGTGCGGCTCGGTGAACCGCACGGCCGGGTAGCCCTGCTGGAGGAAGGACAGCTGGTCGCCGGCACGCAGGAACCGGTCGAGCCGGTAGATCAGGCGCACCTCCATCCCGGTGGCCTCGCGGGTCGCGACCTCGGTGAGGAACCGCCCCAGCTCGCGCGGCGCCGTGTCGTTCTCGCCGTCGACCTGGATCAGCTGCTGGTCGCCGGCCGTGGGCGGCCGCGAGATGCCCTGCGCGAACAGCCGCACGCTGTGCCGGTCGCGGGTGCCGTCGTCGGCCGTGCTGGAGCCCACGATGTCGTTGTTGAGCATCCCCTGGACGTCGGCACCGGCCTGCGCGAGCTGCGCGGCGGCGTGGTGGGAGCCGTAGAGACCCTGCTCCTCACCGGCGACCGCCAGGAACACGATCGTCGCGTCCGGGTGCTGCGTCGCCATCACCCGGGCGCACTCCATCGACACCGCGACACCCGAGGCGTCGTCGTCCGCGCCAGGGGCGTCGTCCACCCGGTTCATCACGTCGGTGACGCGGGAGTCGTAGTGGCCCGAGATCACGTAGATCCGGGCCGGGTCCTTCGATCCCCGGAGGGTGGCGACCACGTTGGTGATCTCGGTGGGGACGTCGACCCGCTCGCCGACGGGCTGCACGTAGGACTGGAGCTCGACGGTCATCCGCCCGCCGGACGCCGCGGCGTACGACTGGAGCTCGTGGAAGATCCAGTAGCGAGCGGCACCGATCCCACGCTGGGGGTCGGTCTGGGTGGACAGCGTGTGCCGGGTGCCGAACCCGACCAGGGTCTCGATCGTGTGCCGGATCCGGTGAGGGTCGATGGCGGCGAGGATCCGCCGCAGCGTGCGGTCGGCGGACTGCGGACGGTTGGACCGGCCGGGCCCGTCGGGCCACTGCGGGGGCAGGGCGTGCGACCCGTGCTCCCTGTGCAGCCCGGGCCAGGGGTACGGCGTCATCGGACAGGTCACATGCCGTCGCCCCGGTAGGGCCGCACCTCGAGCCGGCCCTCGGCCGAGCAGAGCCGGCCGACGCACCGGAGCAGGTCGTCGAGGTCGTCGGTGTCGATGAGGTAGAAGCCGCTGAGCTGCTCGGCCGCCTCGGCGTAGGGGCCGTCGGTGACGGTCACCTGGTCCAGCGAGCCGGAGACAATCTTGGCCTGCGTCGACGGCACCAGCTCGGCGCCCTCGACGAAGCGGTGGCCGCGCTCGGCGAGCAGGGCGGCGAACTCCGAGTGGGCCTGGTAGGTCCGGTCCCGCTCCTCCTGGGCGGTCGACTCCCAGGCGGCCTCGTCGGCGGGGATCAGGACGACGTACTTGGCCATGGTGGGTCCTCTCGGTCGGGCTGGGTCTGTCACCGCGATGACGCCGGGGCACCACCGAAATCGACAGCGCCCCCGCCTCGACAGTGGGCGTCAGCTCTCGACGGGCCGGATCTCGACGGCCTGATGTGACCGGACCAGCACCTGCGCGGCCTCCAGCAGGCCTTCCTCGTCGTCGGTGGTGACCAGGTAGAAGCCCGACAGCTGCTCGGCGGACTCTGCGAAGGGGCCGTCGGTGAGCAGCGCAGTGCCCTGCGGGCCGCGGCGGATCACGTGCGTACGGCGCGTGTCGGCGAGCTCGGCGCCGCCGGTGATGCGGCCGCCACGCTGCTCGAGCAGGCGCGCGAACTCCCGGTCGGTGTCGTAGACGGCCTGGTGGTCTGCCGCGCTGCCGGCGTTCCACTCGGCCTCGCTGTCGGCGGGGAACAGGATGACGTAGTCGGTCATGGCGCTTCCTCTCGGTGGGGACGTGTCACCGGGATGACGCCGTGGCGACGCCCGATCGACGTTCGGCTGCTGGGGAAGTCTCGGGGCGTCACAACCAGTCGAGGATGACCTTGCCGCACTCACCGTGCCCGACGATGCCGAAGGCCTCCTGGTAGCGGTCGGCCGGCAGGCGGTGGGTGACGATGCCGCTGACGTCCAGGCCGCTCTGCAGCATCGCGGCCATCTTGTACCAGGTCTCGAAGATGCGCCGGCCGTAGATGCCCTGGATCTCCAGCCCCTTGAAGATCACGTCGTTCAGGTCGAGCGTCATCGGGCCGCCGGGGATCCCGAGCACCGCGATCCGCCCGCCGTGGTTCATCGAGTCGAGCAGCTGGTTGAACGCGACCTCGGCACCGCTCATCTCCAAGCCGACGTCGAAGCCCTCGGTCATGCCGAGCTCGGCCATCACCGGCGGGAGCTCGGCACTGCGGACGTCGACGACGCGGCTGGCCCCGTGGGCCTGTGCCATCGCCAGCCGGTAGGGGTTCACATCGGTGACCACGATGTGGCGGGCACCGATGTGTCGCACGATCGCCGCAGCCAGGACGCCGATCGGGCCGGCGCCCGTGATCAGGACGTCCTCGCCGACCACGTCGAACCGGAGCGCCGTGTGGGTGGCGTTGCCCAGCGGGTCGAGCACGGCGGCGACGTCGTCGCTGATGTGGTCGGGCACCACGAACACGTTCTGCGCGGGGATCACGATGTAGTCGGCGAACGCGCCGGGCCTGGTGACCCCGACGCCGGTGTGGTGGTGGCAGAACTCGCGTCGCCCGCCCTTGCAGTTGCGGCAGTGCCCGCACCAGACGTGACCCTCGCCGGCCACGCGCTGGCCGACCTGCAGGCCCCGCACCCCGGTACCGAGCGCGGTGATCTCACCCATGAACTCGTGGCCGACCACCATCGGCACGGGGATCGTCGCCTGGGCCCACGGGTCCCAGTGCAGGATGTGGAGGTCGGTGCCGCAGATCGAGGTCTTGTGGACGCGGATCAGCACCTCCCCGTCACCCGGCCCGGGCTGCGGCACGTCCTGCATCCACAGGCCCGGCTCGGCGGCGGCCTTCACCAGCGCTCTCATGCCAGGACGCCCATCTCGGAGGCGACCTCGGTGAACGCCGCGACCGCGCGGTCGATGTCGTCGTCGCTGTGGGCGGCCGACATCTGCGTGCGGATGCGCGCCTTGCCCTCGGGCACCACGGGGAAGCTGAACGCGATCACGTAGACCCCCTTGGTCAGCAGCCGTTGGGCCATCTCGCCCGCCACCTTCGCGTCGCCGAGCATCACCGGGATGATCGGGTGGCCGGCACCGGCGAGCGTGAAGCCCGCCGCCTCCATGCCGGCCCGGAACCTCGCCGCGTTGCGCTGGAGCTGTCGCTGGAGGTCGTTGTCCGGCTGGAGCATGTCCAGCACGTGCAACGTGGTGGTCGTGATCGCCGGAGCCAGTGAGTTGCTGAAGAGGTAGGGCCGGGAGCGCTGGCGCAACCAGTCGATGATCTCCTTGCGGCCGCTGGTATAGCCGCCGCTGGCGCCGCCGAGAGCCTTGCCGAGGGTCCCGGTGATGATGTCCACGCGGCCCATCACGTCGCAGTACTCCGGGGTGCCGCGGCCACCGGCGCCGACGAAGCCGACCGCGTGGGAGTCGTCCACCATGACCAGCGCGTCGTACTGCTCGGCGAGGTCGCAGATCGCCTGCAGGTCGGCGATGACACCGTCCATCGAGAACACGCCGTCGGTGGCGATCAGCCGGTATCGGGCGCCGGCCGCGTCGCGTAGGCACTGCTCGAGCTGCGCCATGTCGTTGTTGGCGTAGCGCATCCGCTGGGCCTTGCTCAGCCGGATGCCGTCGATGATCGAGGCGTGGTTGAGCGCGTCGGAGATCACGCAGTCCTGCTCGTCGAGGATCGTCTCGAACAGTCCACCGTTGGCGTCGAAGCACGAGGAGTAGAGGATCGTGTCGTCGGTGCCGAGGAAGGTGCTGAGCGCGGCCTCCAGCTCGGTGTGCACGGTCTGCGTGCCGCAGATGAAGCGCACCGACGCCATGCCGTAGCCGTGGGCGTCGAGCGCGGCGTGGGCCGCCTGCACCAGCTGGGGATGGTCGGCGAGGCCGAGGTAGTTGTTGGCGCACAGGTTGAGCACCTGGCTGCCGTCGGCCAGCGTGATGTGAGCGGTCTGAGGGGAGGCGATCACCCGCTCGCTCTTGAACAGCCCGACGTCCCGGAGGCCGTCCGTGCGCTGGGCGAGGTCGGCAAGCAGTGCGGTGCGCATGGGCCCGACCCTACGGCCCTCATCCGTGGCTTCCGGACCCCTATGGCAACGGTGGCGGGACCGGTGGCGGGAAGAGGGTGACGAACCGGCGGACCACCGATCGCAGGCCGCCCACCACGACCGACCCGTCCGCCTCGGCGTCGGTCAGCGGCCGCCCGCGCCAGAGCACCTCGCGCAGCCCGGCGACCGTTCCCTCGATGCGTGCATGGGGCTGCTCGGGGCGACCACGCCGCAGCTCCAGCAGGCCGTCGTGGACCTCCGCGACCAGGGGATCGTCGTCGACGACCAGGGCCAGCGTCGCATCGAGGTCTCGCGCCCGCGCCGGGTCGAAGACCGTGGACAACGCGACCGCCAAGGCGTCGACACTCATCTCGTGCCTGGCCGCCTCGAGGCCCTCCCGGCTGCCCCACCGGCCGAGCGCGTGCAGCACCGGTTCGAGCTCGCGGCCTCGGTCGGTCAGCTCGTAGGCACGACCCGAAGCCGGGGCCCGCAGCGCCACCGTGTGCAGGACCCCTGCCTGCTCGAGCTGGCGCAGCCGTTGGTAGAGCACGTCGGTGGCGATCCCCGGCAGATGGGTCTTGAGGTCGGTGAAGCGCTGCGGACCGAGCACCAGCTCGCGGACGACGAGCAGCGCCCAGCGCTCGCCGACGACGTCCAGTGCCCTAGCGATGCCGCACGGGTCGCCGTACGAGCGCTTGCCTGCCATGCGGGCATCCTAGTCGCGTGGACCTGATTTCCAACTAACTACTTGGAAAAACCAAGTGAATGTGTCTAGGGTCGGGTCACGACCAAGGACGAGGAGGACGAGAGATGTCCGTGCGAGACAGCTATCCCGCAGGAGTGCCGTGCTGGGTGACCAACCTCCAGCCCGACGTCTCGGCCGCCCGGGGCTTCTACGAGGGCTTGTTCGGCTGGGAGATGGAGGGCGGGCCCGCCGAGCTGGGGCCGTACGCGCTCGGCCGGAAGGACGGCCGCGAGGTCGCCGCCATCGGCTCCATGCCCGAGGGCGCAGCCGCCCCGGCGTGGGTGATGGAGGTCTGCGTCGACGACCTCGGCGACACGGCGGCACGAGTGCGACGGGCCGGGGGCGAGGTGCTCCAGGAGGTCGTCGACTTCGGTGAGGTCGGCCGGCTCGGCGTCTACACCGACGCCGTGGGTGCCGTCTTCTGCGGCTGGGAGCCCGGCGCCCGGCGGGGCGCGCAGCTGGTCAACGCTCCGGGTGCCTGGTCGATGAACGCGTTGCAGACAGACGACACCGAGCGTGCCGACCGCTTCTACCGAGCGGTGTTCGGGTGGGAGAGCGAGCCGTTCGGCCCGGTCACGCTGTGGCGGCGACCCGGCTACGTCGGGGGCGAGGAGCACCAGCCTGTCCCTCGCGACGTGGTGGCCGTGATGCTGCCGTCCTCGGGCGAGGCCGCGAGCAGCTGGGGCACGGACTTCTGGATCGACGACGTGGACCGCGGTGTCGCGGACGTCCGCCGGCTCGGCGGGACGGTGCTGGCCGGCCCCTACTACGCACCACCGTCGTTCCGCCAGGCGGTCGTGGCATACCCGGGTGGCGCACCGTTCACGATCAGCGAGCTGGTCGGCGGCTGAGGCCCTGCACCGAGGGCGGGACCTCGATCCCCTCGGCGAGGTCGGGCGCCGGGATCGGGACACCCCAGGCCGGGGCCAGTGGCACCACGCCGGCCCAGGCGGTCCCGGCGAGGTCCTCCGGTGCATCCTCCGGCCAGCCGTCGGAGATCCGGAGCGACCAGTCCTCGATCGGCAGCGACAGGATCAACGTCGCGGCCAGCTCGGCCTGGGTCGGACGGCGTACCTCGGCCACCCGACCGGGCAGGAGCCGGTCGGTGACCAGGTCGAGCGCGTGCTCCTTGTCATCGGTGACGTGCGTGCACGAGCCGAAGACGACCGCCGAGCGGTAGTGGATGGACGACTCGAAGGCGCTGCGCGCCACGACCAGCCCGTCGTACGACGTGACCGCGAGCGCCGTGGGCACCCCGCTCGCGAGCCGGCGCATCCATCTCGAGCCGGTCGAGCCGTGGCAGAGCACCCGGTCGCCGTCGCGGATCACCGCGGTCGGCACGACGGCCGGGGTGCCGTCGTCGGCGACGAGGGCGAAATGGCCCACCAGGGCGCTGTCGAGGAGGTGGTCGAGAGCGACGCGGTCGGTGCTGGCCAGCTCGGGCAGCCGGATCCCGCGGCGGGCGTCGGAGGAGCGGCTCACGGCGCTGAACCTACTGCGTCCCGGGCGGAGTCGGGCAGGCCCCCACTGTTTGCACTCGGGGGGTGCGAGTGCTAAACATGACGCTGGCACTCTCGGGTCGAGAGTGACAACACAACCGGACCGGTGAGCTGAGGTCGGGGACGCCGGCGGGAAGGGTCCGCCGGGCAGCCCGGCCGTCCGTCGCGGGCAGCGCTCCGGCCGCCACACGTCGTACCGACTCCTAGAAGGAATCGCGGGAACCATGCCGAAGCTGATTGCTTTCAACGAGGAGGCCCGCCGCGGGCTCGAGCGAGGGATGAACCAACTCGCCGACGCGGTCAAGGTCACGCTCGGCCCCAAGGGCCGCAATGTCGTCCTCGAGAAGAAGTGGGGCGCGCCCACCATCACCAACGATGGTGTGAGCATCGCCAAGGAGATCGAGCTGGAGGACCCCTACGAGAAGATCGGGGCCGAGCTCGTCAAGGAAGTTGCCAAGAAGACCGACGACGTCGCCGGTGACGGCACGACGACGGCCACGGTGCTGGCCCAGGCGATGGTCCGCGAGGGCCTGCGCAACGTCGCCGCCGGTGCCAACCCGATGGGTCTCAAGCGCGGTATCGAGAAGGCCGTCGAGGCCGTGACCGAGCAGCTGCACGCGATGTCGAAGGACGTCGAGACCAAGGAGCAGATCGCCTCGGTGGCGGCCATCTCCGCCGGTGGCGACCAGAGCGTCGGCGACATCATCGCCGAGGCCATGGACAAGGTCGGCAAGGAAGGCGTCATCACGGTCGAGGAGTCCAACACGTTCGGCATCGACCTCGAGCTGACCGAGGGCATGCGGTTCGACAAGGGCTACATCTCGGCGTACTTCGCGACCGACATGGAGCGCATGGAGGCCGTCCTCGAGGACCCCTACATCCTCATCGCCAACCAGAAGGTCTCCTCGGTCAAGGACCTCCTGCCGATCCTCGAGAAGGTCATGCAGTCGGGCAAGCCGCTGCTGATCATCGCCGAGGACACCGACGGCGAGGCCCTCTCGACGCTGGTCGTCAACAAGATCCGCGGCACCTTCAAGTCCGTCGCCGTCAAGGCCCCGGGCTTCGGTGACCGCCGCAAGGCCATGCTCCAGGACATCGCGATCCTGACCGGCGGCCAGGTCATCTCCGAGGAGGTCGGTCTCAAGCTCGAGTCGACCGGTGTCGAGCTGCTGGGCCAGGCCCGCAAGGTCGTCATCACCAAGGACGAGACCACCATCGTCGAGGGTGCCGGTGACACCGCCCAGATCGAGGGCCGGGTCAACCAGATCCGCGCCGAGATCGAGAACAGCGACTCCGACTACGACCGCGAGAAGCTGCAGGAGCGCCTGGCCAAGCTGGCCGGCGGTGTTGCGGTGATCAAGGTCGGCGCGGCCACCGAGGTCGAGCTCAAGGAGCGCAAGCACCGCATCGAGGACGCCGTTCGCGCGGCCAAGGCCTCGGTCGAGGAGGGCATCGTCGCCGGTGGCGGCGTGGCTCTGCTCCAGGCCGGCGCCCGTGCGTTCGACAAGCTCGACCTGCCCCAGGACGAGGCCACCGGCGCCAACATCGTCAAGGTCGCCGTCAGCGCTCCCGTCCGTCAGATCGCGCTCAACGCCGGTCTCGAGGGTGGCGTCGTGGCCGAGAAGGTCGCGGGTCTCCCCGAGGGTCACGGCCTCAACGCCGCGACCGGCGAGTACGGCGACATGCTGGCCGCCGGCGTGCCCGACCCGACCAAGGTCGTGCGCTCCGCCCTACAGAACGCCGCGTCCATCGCCGCGCTGTTCCTGACGACCGAGGCGGTCGTCGCGGACAAGCCGGAGAAGGCCGCGCCGATGCCGGGTGGCGACGGCGGCATGGGCGGCATGGACTTCTGAGTCCGACGCTCTCCTGAGCCCCGAGCTCCACAGCACCACCAGCAAGGCCCCGGGTCGCCCCCGGGGCCTTGCTGCATTTCCCCTGGAGCGGTAGTCCGTGACGATCGTCAGTCGACTCGCCGGGGGGCAGGCTGATTTCCGTCACGGACTACCGGGAGAAGCCCACCGGGGGGTGGGGGGAGGTCATACGTTGTGGGGGTTATGGCCCACGTTTCGGATGACGTCCGGGCGATCGCGGCCGTGGTGGCCGTGATGCTCGGGGTCGCGCTGACCGGCTGCGACACCGGGGAGTCCGCAGCGGGTTCGCCGACCCACCACCGCACCCATCACGTCGTACGACGGTCGCCGAGCGCGCACCCGACGCACTCGCACCCGACGCACTCGCCGGCGAGCCACTCCCCGAGCGCACGACCGACCGTGACAGGAGCACCTGCCGCCGACGCGCTCCGCGCGCTCCGCCACCTCGTGGTGCGACCACGGCCGGTCGGGACCGAGGGATACGTCCGCGACGCGTTCGGCAGCGACTGGGTCGACACCGACGGCAACGGGTGCAACCAGCGCGACGACGTGCTCCTCCGCGACGCCGTGCCCGGCACCACGAAGGTCGCCCAGCAGGGCTCGTGCGACCACGACGTGCTGGCCGGCACCTGGCACGACCCCTACACCGGCAGGACCCTGCACTTCACCGACCTCAAGGACCTCGGCCAGGCAGAGGCGATCCAGATCGACCACGTCGTCCCGCTCGCCGAGGCGTGGGTCTCGGGTGCCCGCCGGTGGAGCTCGGACCGGCGGAAGATCTTCGCCAACGACCTGCGCGAGCTGCTCGCCGTCGACGGCCCGACCAACATGAGCAAGGGCGACGGCGACCCAGCCTCCTGGCGGCCGCGCAAGGGCTACCAGTGCTCGTATGCGCGGCGCTGGATCGCTGTGAAGTCGCGCTACGGCCTCGCGATCGACCCGTCGGAGAAGGCCGCGCTGCGGCAGATGCTCGGCTCCTGCCACTGACTCCGCTCGCCCCTGTGGGCCTCCTGTGAGAGCGTGACCAGGTGTCCTGGACGATCACCCGGCCGACCCTCGACGACCTCGAGGAGATGGGCCGGGTGCACGTGCAGGTGTGGCAGGAGGCCTACGCCGGCCTGGTGCCGGACGACTACCTCGCCGCCCTCGACCCGACCGTGGGTCCGGCGTGGTGGCGCGAGCGCATCGAGCAGCCGTACGGCGCGGTCGCCTGGTGGGTGGCCCGCGACGACGACGGCATCGTCGGCATGGCCACGGCGGGTCCCGGACGCGACGACGACGCGCCCGCCGGTCTCGAGCTCTACGCGATCAACGTGCTGCGCCGAGCCCACGGCACCGGCATCGCCGACGACCTGATGGCGGTGGCCGTGGGCGACCGTGCGGCCTACCTCTGGGTCCTCGACGGCAACGAGCGGGCCGTGGCGTTCTACCGGCGCCATGGTTTCGCCGACGAGGGCGGCCGCAAGCCCGAACCCGACACGGGTGTCGTCGAGATCCGGATGTCGCGCAGCGCCGTCACCCGGTGAGCCGACCGTCTGACAGGCTGGCCGCGTGGAAGGACTGCTGCTCGCGGCCGGGGCCGGGCGCCGGATGGGGACCCCCAAGGCGCTGGTCACCGACGACCACGGTTCGTGGCTACGGCGTGGTGTGACCAACCTGTTCGACGGTGGCTGTCGCCGGGTGACGGTCGTCCTCGGCGCCGAGGCCGAGCAGGCCCGCACCCTGCTCGAGGAGCTCCCGGTGCCGCCGCGGGTGGTGGTGGCGGAGGACTGGGCCGAAGGGATGGGGGCCTCGCTCCGGGCGGGGATGCTGGCGTTCACCGACTCCACCGACGGCTTCGTCATGCTGACGCTGGTCGATCTCCCCGACCTGGTGCCCGAGGTGGTGGCCCGGGTCGGTCGCGCTGCCCGCTCCCCGCACGTGCTGGCCCGCGCGTCGTACGACGGGCAGCCGGGGCACCCGGTCCTGCTCGGCCGCGACCACTGGCCGGGGGTCCTCGAGTCGGCCCGCGGCGACCAGGGCGCCCGCGCCTACCTGGCGACCCACGAGGTGGAGCTCGTCGAGTGCGGCGACCTCGCCTCCGGCCGCGACGTCGACTCCCGCTGACCCGCCAGGAACCTTCCAGGACTCGTCCAACCGCCAGCCAACGCAGCGAGAAGTAGCCTGGAGGGCATGCCGGACTCCAGCGAGGTGACCTCAGCCGCCGACATCGTCGGCCTGCTCGGCCAGACCGGCTACCTCGCCGACGACGAGCTGGCCACCGTCGCCTTCCTGATGCTGCGCATGCAGCGTCCGTTGCTGCTCGAGGGTGAGCCCGGCACGGGCAAGACCGCCCTCGCGGAGGCACTGGCCGAGGCGCTGGAGCTGCCGCTGGTGCGCCTGCAGTGCTACGAGGGCATCGACTCCACGCAGGCGCTCTACGACTGGGACTTCCCGCGCCAGATCCTCCACCTCCGCGCCCTCGAGGCCGCCGGGGCCGGAGCCGACGCGGAAGAGGCCGAGAAGAGCCTGTACGACGAGCGGTTCCTGCTCGCGCGCCCGGTGCTGGCCGCCCTCCAGCAGAGCCCGGCGCTGCTGCTGGTCGACGAGGTCGACCGCGCCGACGACGAGTTCGAGGCGTTCCTGCTGGAGGTGCTCTCGACCTGGCAGGTGAGCATCCCCGAGCTCGGCACCGTCAAGGCCGCGACCCCGCCCCTGGTCGTCCTCACCTCCAACCGCACGCGCGAGCTCCACGACGCCCTCAAGCGCCGCTGCCTCTACCACTGGATCGAGCACCCAGGCCTCGACCGGGAGCTCCAGATCCTGCGCTCGCGGGCCCCCGAGGTGTCCGAGGCGCTGTCGCGCGACGTCGTCCGGGTCGTCCAGCAGCTGCGCAACGGCAGCGACCTGCAGAAGCCGCCCGGGGTCGCCGAGACCATCGACTGGGCCCGCGCCCTGCACCACCTCGGCACCGCCGACCTCGACCTCGAGTCCGCCGCCAACACCCTCGGAGCCCTGGTGAAGTACCGGGAGGACGCCGACCGGGTGAAGCAGGCCCTCGACCAGCTCCTGCGCTCGTGAGGCTCCCATGAGCGGCGACGACCAGGCGATGAGGGGTGGCGACGAGATCCTGCTCGCCTTCGCCCGCGCCCTCCGGGCCGGAGGCATCCCGGTGACCCAGGACCGCGCACAGGAGTTCCTCTCCGCCACTGCGGAGCTCGGCCTCGGCGACCCGCGCGCCGTACGGGCTGCCGGCCGGGCCACGCTCTGCGCCGGGCCCGACGACCTGCAGCGTTTCGACCAGGTCTTCGAGGCGTTCTTCAACGCCCGCGACGGCATGCCGCGCTCGCGGCCGGCCCGGCCCAGCGCCGAGACCAGCTTCACCGACCTCCCGCTCGAGGACGGCACCGACGAGCCCGAGGTCGCCGACGACGTGATCCGCGCAGCCGCCAGCACCG
>JAHEXO010000325.1 GCA_023252065.1 Nocardioides sp.
TCGAGCACCACCCTGACCAGGCCGGGCGTCAGCCGCTCGGTCGACGCGACACGTCCGTGCACGGAGACTCCCTTCCGATGAAGTAAGGAGACCCTAACTTGCAGTGAGTGGGTCGGGAGAATCGGCGGTCAGCCACCGAGCGGCGGCAGCTCGCCGGTGAGCTCGCCGGTGTTGAGGGGTGAGTCCTTGCGCGACACCATGTCACGCCGCTCCTCGACGCTCATCGCCTCGAGCAGAGGCGCCACGTCGGTGCCGAAGCCGTCCACCTCGGGCGCCACAGGCGCCGGCACCACCGAGTGGACGACCCGGTCGGCGTACACGTGCACGACGTTGAGCGTCTGGTGCCCGTCGACCGCCGAGATCAGCCGGTCAAGAGGGGCCGTGTCGACGGTGTAGCAGGTGGCGGCGGCCACCGAGACCGGGATGCCGGCGAACGTCGAGTGGGAGGTGAAGTGGTAGTGCCCACCGATGATCGCGCGCACGTCGGAGCCGCGGACCACGTCGGCGAGCCGCTCGGTCTCGAGCAGCTCGATGATCTCCGCGGCCGGCACCAGCGGCGAGGGGATCGGCGGGTGGTGCAGCGCCATGATCGTGCCGTGCTCGGCCGGCGTCGCCAGCACGTCGCGCAGCCAGGTGAGCTGCTCGTCGGTGAGCTCGCCGTGGTGCCAGCCCGGCACGCTGGTGTCGAGACTGACGATCCGCAGGCCGGCCACGTCGTACACCCGGTCCTGCGACTCCTCGGACTCCTCGCCGAAGAGCTCGCGGGCGTACACCGCGCGGTCGTCGTGGTTGCCCATGCACCACACGACCTGGGCGCCGATCCGCTCCGCCAACGGCTCGACCATCGCCCGCAGCTGCCGGTAGGCGTCGGGCTCGCCGAGGTCGGCCAGGTCACCGGTGAACACCAGCGCCTGGGGCGGCGGGTCGATCCGCCCCAGCCGCTCGAGCACCACGCCGAAGCGGTCCACGGTGTCGATCGCGCCGTACTGCCGTGCCTCACCGGCCAGCAGGTGGGTGTCGCTGACGTGGGCGACGACGTGTGTCGGGGGAGCGAGCTGGCCGAACTGGATCACGACGAGAGGGTACGGCGCGCACGCCGAGGCCCAGCACGGGTGCCGGATGGTTTCGAGACAGGAGCCAGGGCGCCTTCCTCAACCACCGGCACTCCGCAACCACCAGCCACCGGCACGCGCTGCCGCCGTCGGTTGAGGAGGGCGCTCTGCGCCCGTCTCGAAACCACGGCGACGCCACCACGTCACGGCTCTGGGTCTCGCTCGGTGGGGGCGTGCTGGGCGACCCCCGCCTGCGTCATCAGCCGGATCCGGCGTACCCACCACAGGATCCGGAGGCAGATCAGGCCGGCGAGCCCGAGCAGGATGCCGGTGACGGTGCGGCCGCCGTGATCACTGTCGACACCCGACCAGACCAGCCACGCGCCGAGGGGCAGCAGCACGCAGCCGAGCACCGCGACCACGACGAGCACCGTCGTACGCCGGGTGGCCATGCGCGCTACGGCCGGGCCGGGTCGATCCGGCCGGTCACCTCGCCGAGCGTGATCCGCCCACCGACGGTGCCAGGGGCGGAGTAGCGCAGCGTGACCTCGTCACCGTCGTCGAGTAACGTGCGGCCGCCGGCGAACGGCTCCCGCCCGCCCCAGCTCAGCTCGAGGAACGACCCGCGGGTCTCGGGCTCGGGTCCGCTGACCGTGCCGCTGGCGAAGAGGTCGCCGGGGCGGGTGCCGGCGCCGTTGACGGTGAGGTGGGCCAGCATCTGAGCGGGCGACCAGTACATCGTGCGGAAGGGCGGCCGGCTGACGACCTCGCCGTCGAGCACCACCTCGACGGCGATGTCGAGCCCGCGTCCGCCCCGCAGGTAGGGCAAGGGCGTCGGGTCCTGCCCCGGCAGGTCGCACCAGGCCGCCTCGAGGGCGGCGAGCGGGGTGACCCAGGCGCTGATCGACGTTGCGAACGACTTGCCGAGGAACGGGCCCAGCGGGACGTACTCCCAGGCCTGGATGTCGCGGGCGCTCCAGTCGTTGAGGCCGACGACGCCGAAGACGTGGTCGGCGAAGGCGTCGACGGGGATGCGGTCACCCAGCCCAGAGCCGACGCCGACCACGAAGCCGAGCTCGGCCTCGATGTCGAGCCGTCGGCTCGGTCCGTACGTCGGCGCGTCCTCCGTGGGCGCCTTGCGCTGCCCGCACGGCCGGACGACCGGCGTACCGCTGACCACGACGGTGCCGCCGCGCCCGTGGTAGCCGACCGGGAGGTGCCGCCAGTTGGGCAGCAACGGCTCCGCGTCGGGTCGGAAGATCCGGCCGACGTTGGAGGCGTGGTCGAGCGAGGCGTAGAAGTCGACGTAGTCGCCGACCCGGAACGGCAGGTGGAGGGCGACGGCGTCGAGGGGGACCGCCTCGGCCTGCGGTACCCGCTCGGTGAGGACAGCGCGGGTCTCGGCCCAGGCCGTGGGGCCGAGACCCATGAAGGAGTTGAGGGTCGGCTCGGCGAGCTCGGGCAGGCCCGTCACGGTGGCGGCGTCGACGACCGTGTCGCCGTAGCGGATGCCGACGCGGGGCGAGGTGCCCTCGGTCGAGTAGACGCCGTAGGGAAGGTGATCGAGCCCGAACCCCGACCCACCTGAGGACTCAGCCATGCGGTGCCTCCAGCAGGCCGAGCCCGACCAGGTCGTCCAGCGGTTCGGAGACGCTGCACGAGCCGTACGACGTGAACCAGCGCCGCGCGCCGGCGAGGTCGGACTGCCGGGCCAGGGCGACCAGGTCGTTGGCGTAGTGGTCGTCGAGCACCTGGGCGACCTCGGCCGGCGTACCGCCGTCGAACGCGAGCCGGGTGGCGAGCAGCACGTTGAGGAAGCCGTGGTGCTCGAAGCCGGTGTCGTGGTCGCGGTGCCGGACGGCGTGGTGCAGGCCGGCCGTGCACTTGAACGACGTCTCGCGGTCGAGGGCGGCGTCGATCCAGGCCGCGACCGTGGCGGCGGTGGGGAACAGGTGAGCCTCGAGCCCGCCGGTACGGAGCTTGAGGTGGTGCTCGGCTGCGGCGATCTCGTCCGCCGCTGCGAGCCAGGCGGGAGTCGGGTCGACCTGGGGGAGCTCGACGTGGACGGAGGTGTCGGGGAGATACCCGTCGGCACGAGCGGCGTCGACCGCGGCGGTGATCCGGCGGACGTTGCCGGCCAGGTCGTCGAGGTCGCGCACGGCCGCCTCGAGCCCGACCAGCCGGTGACCCCTGGTCGCCGCCATCCGTGCCACGCCCGCGACCGCGCCGGCACCGCCGGTGAGCACCACGGAGACGGGTACGTCGGCAGGCACGTCTGGAAGGTCGGTGTCCCGGACGACGAGGGGGCCGACCAGCTCGGCGTACCACTCACCACGTCGCGCGGCGTAGGAGGCGAGGGCGTCAGTGAGCGCGGCGTTGCCGGGCGGGAAGACGGCTGCGTCGTCGACGACCCTGGACCAGGCCTCGGGGATGGCTGGATGGGTGGTCACGAGTCCCACCTTTCCACAGCTCACACGAGCCGGGCGCGCCCCCGCTTGTGCAGCTGGTCGGCGATGATCACGCGCTGCACCTCGCTAGCGCCCTCCCAGATCCGCTCGACGCGGAGCTCGCGGAAGAAGCGCTCGGCGACGTTCTCGCGCATGTAGCCGCGGCCGCCGAAGACCTGCACCGCGCGGTCGGCCACCCGGCCGGCCATCTCGCTGCAGAGGAGCTTGACCATGGAGCACTGCGCATGGGCGACCTTGAGGTCGAGGCCGGCATCGAGGCTGCGGGCGAGGCCGTAGACCGTCGAGCGGGCGGCGAACAGCTCGGTGAGGCTGTCGGCGAGCATGCCCTGGACCAGCTGCTCGTCGGCCAGCCGCTCGGCGCCGATCTTCCGCTGGATGGCGAAGGCGGTCATCTCGTCGAGGAGCCGCTCGGTCGCCCCGAGGCAGCGGGCCGCGATCATCAGCCGCTCGAACCGGAACCACTCGTAGACGAAGGCCATC
>JAHEXO010000326.1 GCA_023252065.1 Nocardioides sp.
CTACGAGTCGTCGGGCTACGAGCGCATCGACGGGTTCGGCCACTACCGCGGCTTCCCGAGCAACCGCTGCTACGCCCGCCGCCTGGCGTAGTGGGAGACTCCGGCCGTGAACGAGTACCCATCGCCGGACTGGTCCGGCTTCGCGCTCGGCGCAGCCGTGGTCGCGGGACTGGTCCTGGCGGCCGGCATCTCCCAGCTCGCGCCGCTGCTGGGCGGTCCGCGAACGTGGCGAGCCTCGCTGACCCTCGCCGTACCGCTGGCCCTGGCGGTGGTCGCTCTCTGCCTGCTGGTGCCCGCCCAGACCGCGACCACCTTCGGCGCGGAGGTCATCGTGGTCGCCACGGTGCTCGGGCTGGCGACGGTCATCTGGTTCGGGACGACCACGGCGAGTCCCGACGAGCCCCGTCACGGTCGGCCGGTCACGCTGGCGGCCGTCCTCCTCCCGGTGGTCCTGCTCCTCATCGGCGGCACCGCGCTGGCGGCCAACTCGCTCCACGGCCTCAGCTGGGTGTTCGCGGCGACGGCGGCCGGGGTGGTGACCACCGCGGTGTCCACCGGCCTGCTGGTGGCCGAGCGGACCGTCTGACCGAGCGGACCGTCTGACACGAGCCCGCACGGCGCTACGCTCCGCGGCATGGGTCTCTTCGGCGGTGGTACGACGGACCGCGGCGAGCTGCTCGAGCTCGAGGCGCGGGTGGCGCGCCTCGAGGAACAGGTGGCCCGGCTGACCGCCGCCCTCGCTGCACAGCCCGCGGGTCCGACCGACCACCGGGCCGACGGTCCGGCCGACGACCGGGCCGACCCGGCGGTCCCGACCGGCTCGGAGGTGCCGGCCGCCCCGGCTGCCGACCTCTACCCCGACGCCCGGGCGTTGGCCGCGGAGGGCAACAAGATCAAGGCGATCAAGGTCGTCCGCGAGCGGAGCGGGATGAGCCTCAAGGCCGCCAAGGACCTCGTCGAGAGCTGGTGAGCGGTCGCCCACGCGGCGGTCAGCCGGTGACGGCGTACCGCTCGTCGCTGATCTCCCGACCCCAGTACCTCGCCTCGGGCAGCGGTCGCAGGGTGGCCGTGCGGCCCACCGCCTCGACCAGGGCGACGGTCTCGGCGCCGGTCAGCCCGGCCCCGGTCGACCAGCTGCCCTCGACCAGCACCAGCCGACCACCCTCACGCAACAACCGCGCCCAGCGCTCGAGGGCGGCGCCCGGGTCGGGCATCGCCCACAGGACGTGCCGGCTGAGCACCACGTCGTACGACGCGTGGTCGAGCGGAGGCGCGGAGGCGTCGGCCACGACGAACTCGACCGCGGGCGCCTTCGCCCGGGCCCGTCGGACCATCTCCGGGGAGACGTCGACGCCGGTGACGTCGTAGCCCTCCTCGGTCAGCAGCAGGGCGAGGGTGCCGGTGCCGCAACCGAGGTCGGCGACACGGGCCGGTGGCAGCGGCAGCAGGTCACGCAGGAGCTCGCGCCATGCGGCGCGCACCGCCGGGTCGCGCAGGCCGTGGTCGGCCGCCTCGTCGAAGGTCTGCGCCTCGTCGTCCCAGAGCGCCCGGACGCGGTCCGCGCGGGTGACTTCGTAGACAGCCTCGCCCTGCTCCCAGCCGGGGATCGGGTCCTCCCAGTCGCGGACCTCCGTGCGGAGGTGGTGCATGCCGAGTCGGTCCATCACCCGCTGCGACCGGTCGTTGACGGCCATCGTCTCCGCCCAGACCCGGTCCAGCCCCAGGGCCTCGAAGGCGTGCGTGAGCAGGGCCTCGGCGCCCTCGACGGCGTACCCGTGTCCCCACGCGGCCCGCGGCAGCCGCCAGCCGATCTCGCCCGCGAGGTCGTCGTCGGGGTCGCCGCTGAGGAACCAGACGCCCCTGAACACGCCGTCCACGAGCCCGGCCCAGAGGCCGAAGGCGCCCTGCCCCGTCACCCAGCCGGCGAGCGCGGCGGCCACGGCGGCGGCCGACATCGGCGGGCCGATGAAGGCCATCACCTCGGGGTCGGCGTTCAGCGCGACCAGGTCGGGCAGGTCAGTCTCGCTCAGCGGCCGGAGCGTCAGCCGGTCGGTGTGGAGGGTGGGCCTCATTCGGTCCAGGAGGGATCCCAGCCCTCGACCGACTCCGCGGGACGCGACGAGGGGCCGGTGTAGACCGCGCTCGGGCGGATCAGCCGCCCGGTGCGCTTCTGCTCGAGGATGTGCGCGGACCAGCCCGCCGTCCGGGCACAGGTGAACATCGAGGTGAACATCGGCGCCGGCACGTCGGCGAAGTCGAGCACGATCGCGGCCCAGAACTCCACGTTGGTCTCGAGCACCCGGTCGGGCCGGCGGGCGCGCAGCTCGGCCAGGGCGGCCTTCTCGAGCGCCTCGGCGACCTCGTAGCGCGGGGCGCCGAGCTCGCGCGCCGTACGCCGGAGCACGCGGGCCCGCGGGTCCTCGGCCCGGTAGACGCGGTGGCCGAAGCCCATCAGCCGCTCGCCGTTGTCGAGCAGCTCCTTGACGTACGACGAGGCGTCGCCGCGCTGCTCGACCTCCTCGATCATGCCGAGGACACGCGACGGGGCGCCGCCGTGGAGCGGGCCGCTCATCGCCCCGATCGCCCCGGAGAACGCGGCTGCGACGTCCGCGCCGGTCGAGGTGATGACCCGCGCGGTGAAGGTGGAGGCGTTCATGCCGTGCTCGGCCGCGGAGCTCCAGTAGGCGTCGATCGCGCTGACGTGGTGCGGGTCGGCCTCACCGCGCCAGCGGATCAGGAACTTCTCGGCCAGGGTCGACCCCTGGTCGACGACGCGCTGCGGCACGATCGGCTGGCCGAGGCCGCGCGCCGACTGCGCGGCGTACGACAAGATCATCACCGCGACCCGCGAGAGGTCGAGGCGGGCCTGCTCGTCGGAGATGTCGTAGGTCTGGCCCATGCCCAGCATCGGCGCGAGCATCGCCACCGACGCCTGCACGTCGGCCCGCACGTCGCCGGTGTGGATCGCGATGTTGTAGGGCTCGGCCGGGGGCAGTCCCGGCTCGTAGGTGCCGTCGACGAGCAGCCCCCAGACCTTCTCGAACGGCACCCGCCCGGCCAGCTCCTCGATGTCGACGCCGCGGTAGCGGAGTGCTGACCCCTCCTTGTCGGGCTCGGCGATCTCGGTCGCGAACGCGACCACACCCTCGAGGCCCTCGTGGACCTCGGGAGCGGGGACGGTCCCGCTGCTCTGCTCGGACATGCGACTCCTTGCTCGGAGGTGGGCTCGGGCGGCGCCGGCCGACGTACCCACCGATTCTGCCCGGAGCGCCCCACTCGCACACCTGCAGGGTCCCCCGTCCCGGAGCTTGCCTCGGGAAGGAGATGGTTGGATCGGGGCGTGAGCGATCCCTATGCCACCCTGCGTCGCGAGTACGCCGACGGCGGCCTGGTCGAGGACGACCTCGCCCCCGACCCGTTCACGATGTTCCAGCGGTGGTACCACGACGCCGTCGCTGCCGGCCTCTACGAGCCGAACGCGATGGTCGTCGCCTCCGTGTCCGACGAAGGCCGGCCGTCGGCACGGTTGGTGCTGCTCAAGGGCTTCTCGACCGACGGCTGGGTGTTCTTCACCAACCTCGGCTCCCGCAAGGGCACCGAGCTGCGGCAGAACCAGGAGTGTGCACTGCTCTTCCCGTGGCACCTGCTCGAGCGACAGGTGCGGGTCGACGGCCGCGCCACGCTGCTGCCGCGGGCCGACGTGGACGCGTACTTCGCCACGCGGCCCCGTGGTGCCCAGCTCGGCGCTCACGCCAGCCGGCAGTCCCACCCCGTCGAATCCCGCGAGGAGCTGCAGGACGCGCTGGCCGCGGCCGAGGCGGCGTACCCCGACGAAGTGCCGGTGCCCGACAACTGGGGTGGCTTCCGCATCGTGCCGGACGCCGTGGAGTTCTGGCAGGGCCGGCCCGGTCGGCTGCACGACCGACTGGTCTACTCCCGGTCGGGCGAGGGCTGGACGACCCAGCGGCTCGCTCCCTGAGGCGATGGAGC
>JAHEXO010000327.1 GCA_023252065.1 Nocardioides sp.
ACGAGCTGCTGGAGTTCTTCCTGCGCCACCCCGGCCGCGTCGTGACCAAGACCGAGCTGCTCGACCGGGTCTGGGACGCCCGCGGTGGGGGCTACGAGCCCAACACCGTCGAGGTGTACGTCGGGTACCTGCGCCGCAAGCTGGGGCCCGGACTGATCGAGACCGTGCGCGGCGCCGGCTACCGGCTTGCCCGATGAGCAGAGCCCTGGCCGGACCGGCGGGTTGGTGGCGCCGTCGCTCGCTGCGCGCACGGCTGATGACGATCGGCCTGCTGGGGCTGGCGGTGGCCCTGGCCGTCGGCAGCGTCGCGCTCTACGTCGCGCTCTCGGTGGCCAGCCGCCACGACCTCGACCGGCGTGCGGAGGCAACAGCCGCCCAGGTCGCCGACCTGGTGACCTCGGATCGGCTGCCCGACCCGATTCCCGTCACCGGCACGGAGTCGGTCCAGGTGGTCGACGCCCGGGGACGGGTCCTCAGCGCGTCGGCCAACGGTGACCGGCTGACACCCTTGCTCACCACCTCCGAGCTGGCCGCGGCCGAGTCGTCGCCGGTGACGGTGTCGGGGTCGCGGCTCGGGATGAGCTCGACCCTGCGGGTCAGCGCCACACCGGTCTCGTCGGTCCCGAACGCGCCCGTCGTCGTGGTGGCCGAGCCGGTCGCCGACCTGGCGCGGAGCCAGCACCTCCTCGTGGTCACCCTGCTCGTCACCTATCCGTTGCTCCTCCTGGTCCTCGGGCTGATCGCTTGGCGGGTGATCGGCGCAGCGTTGCGGCCCGTCGAGTCGCTGCGATCGGCCGCGTAGCGGGTGTCGGGGGCCGGACACGACGAGCGACTCCCGGTGCCCGAGTCGCGCGACGAGGTCCACGCCCTGGCCGTCACCCTCAACTCCATGCTCGACCGGTTGGCGGCCGCCCGGGACCGCGAGCACAGCTTCGTGGCCAACGTCGCCCACGAGCTCCGCAGCCCGCTGGCATCGCTGCGCGTACAGGTCGACGTCGCGGGGCGGCACGGTGCGACCGACGAGGACCGGGCCGACCTCGATGCCGAGCTCGTCCGGCTCTCGAGGCTCGTCGAGGACCTCCTCGTGCTGGCCCGGCTCGACGCCGGGGATCCGCTGCCCGCCCCCGACCCTCCGGCCGATCCGTCGGTGGTGCTCCCGGCGTTCGCCGCGGCCGAGCCGCCTGTGGTCTCGGTCGGTGACCTGGCCGACGGCACCCTGCCGATGAGCCGGCTCGAGCTCGAGCGCGTCGTGGGGAACCTGGTCACCAACGCCCGGCGCCACGCCCGCTCCCGCGTCGACCTGTCGTTCCGGCGTACGGCGGAGGGAGCGGTCGTCTGCGTCGCCGACGACGGCGCCGGGATCCCCGGGGCCGACCGGGAACGGGTCTTCGACCGCTTCGCCCGCCTCGACGACGCGCGGGACCGCGACTCCGGCGGCAGCGGACTCGGGCTCGCGATCGCCCGCGAGCTGGCCCGCCGCCGGGGCGGCGACATCGAGCTCACCGACTCGTCGTACGGCGGCCTCCTCGCCCAGCTCCACTTTCCGCCTCCCGACCCGGGTCGTCCGCCCGAGGACGGGCTCTAGCCCGGTCTCAAGCGGACGACCCCACCAGGCGGAGGACCGAGGCGAGCTCCTCGACCCCGTCGACGAGGCGGGTACCAGGCCGGGCCCAGGAGGCGTTCGCGTCGACGGCATGCACCGGTACGCCGGCCGGCAGCGCGCCGCCGGCCACGAGGTCGTCGGCGAGCCGGCGACAACCGTCGCGGTCGAAGCCGCACGGCGCGACGACCACCAGGTCGGGTCGTGCGGCGTGGACCTGCTGCCAGGTCACCCGTCGCGACTTCTCCCCGGACGTCGCGAGCAGCGGTTCGCCGCCGGCCAGAGAGATCATCTCCGGGATCCAGTGCCCGGGTGCGAACGGCGGGTCGGTCCACTCCAGGAACATCACACGCGGGCGCGCCCGCCCCGCCGTCTCCGCGCGTACGGCGTCGAGGCGCCGCCGCTGGTCGGCGACGAGCCGCGCGGCGGCCGCCTCGTGTCCGGTCGCCCGGCCCAGCGTGACGATGGACGCGAGGACCTCGTCGAGCGTGTACGGGTCGATGGTGAGGACCTCCGCGGTGCAGCCGAGGTGGGCGAGCGCGTCGTCGACGACGGTCACGTCCACGGCGCAGACCGCGCAGAGGTCCTGCGTGACGACGAGGTCGGCGTCGAGGTCGGCCAGCGCTCCGGCGTCGAGGTTATACAGGTCGTCGCCACGCGCCATCGCCTCGACGACGTACGCGTCGATCGCGGCCGGTGCAAGCCCCTGGGGCATCGCCGAGGTCGACACGATCCGCCGGTTCCGCGCCTCGCTCGGGTGGTCGCACTCGAAGGTCACCCCGACCATGTCGTCGCCGGCCCCGATGGCGAACAGGATCTCGGTGGTCGAGGGCAGCAACGAGACGATCCGCACGCGTCCACCGTAGATGGCTAGGGTCGGCACGCGATGGACGACGACGTGGCAACACTCTGGGACGAGGCGACCCGGCCGAGCCTCGAGGAGGCAGCCGACGCGGCGTACTCCTCGGCGCAGGAGGCCTACTACCGGCACCTCGTCGAGATCCACGACCACCTGCGCTCCGAGCTCACGCGCCTGCACGGCCTGGTCGAGGAGGTACGACGGGGCGTGCTGACGGCCGCGGAGGCGCGCTCGGAGGTGCACGCCATGTCGCTGCGGCAGAACAACTGGACGCTCGGGGCGTACTGCCAGTCCTACTGCGGCTTCGTCAACGGCCACCACACGCTCGAGGACACCAGCGTCTTCCCGCACCTGCGACGCGCCGAGCCCGCGGCCGCGCCCGTGCTGGACCGGCTCTCCGAGGAGCACATCGTCATCCACCACCTGCTCGACGACGTCGACCGGGTCCTGGTCGGGCTCGTGCAGGACCCCAACGAGGACGCTCTCGACGCGGTGGAGGTCTCGCTGCAGGCCCTCGGCGACCGCCTGCTCAGCCACCTGGCGTACGAGGAGCGCGAGCTGCGCGGCCCGCTGGCCCGCCACGGCTTCTACTGACCTCTCCTAGAGTCGCGGCGTGAGTGACCCGTCGACGACCGTGCTGCTCCTCCTGGGGCTGGCCGGGCTCGCGGCGGGGTTCGTGGACGCGGTCGTCGGGGGCGGCGGGCTGATCCAGCTCCCGGCGCTGCTGCTGGGCCTGCCGGACGCGGCCCCGGCGACCATCCTGGGCACCAACAAGCTCAGCTCGATCTGCGGTACGACGGTGAGCAGCGCGACGTACTACCGCCGGATCCGCACCGACCCGCGCACCTTCGGGCCGCTGATGGGCTGCGCGTTCGTCGGCTCCGTGTGCGGCGCGATCGTCGGCTCCCACATCTCGAAGGCGGCGTTCGACCCGATCGTCCTCGTGGTGCTGATCGTGGTCGGTGGCTACGTCGTCTTCCGGCCCACGCTGGGGGAGACGACCGCCCTGCGCTTCCACGGCCGGCGCCACACCGGCGCCGCGATGGCGACCGGCCTGGCGATCGGCTTCTACGACGGAGCGCTCGGCCCGGGGACCGGCAGCTTCTTCGTGATCACCCTCGTAGGGCTGCTCGGGTACAGCTTCCTCGAGGCCTCGGCCAAGGCCCGGCTCGCCAACTGGGCCACCAACCTGGCCGCGCTCTGCGTGTTCGTGCCCCAGGGCGCCGTCCTGTGGAAGGTCGGCCTGGTGATGGGCGCCTGCAACCTGGTCGGCGGCTACGTCGGAGCCCGTACGGCGGTCGCACGCGGCGTCGGTTTCGTCCGGGTGTTCTTCGTGATCGTGGTGTCGGCGTTCATCATCCGGATCGGCGGCGACCTCGTCGGCCTGTGGTGAGCCGAAACCCGGGTGCGGCGCGCGCCCGCCGGGACTAGCGTCGCAGGCCATGGAACGCACCGAACGCCCCCTGCGCGCGGACGAGGCCACGTCCCTCCGCGGCTTCCTCGACTACCACCGCGACACCTTCAAGATG
>JAHEXO010000328.1 GCA_023252065.1 Nocardioides sp.
TGGCCGGCAAGCCCGGCCGGGGCGTCGGCTCGGCGGGGGAGCGCGAGGCGGCCGGCCGCTCCGGCCCGACGACCAAGGTGTCGCGGGAGCACACCGTGGTCAGCCCCGCGCCGGGCGTCGTGCTGGTCGCCGGCGGCAAGCTCACGACGTACCGCGTGATGGCGCGCGACGCGGTCGACCTCGCCGTGGGCGACCGTCCCGAGGTCCCCGCGTCGCACACCGAGCAGGTGCCGCTGCTCGGCGCCGAGGGCTTCCTGGCCCGGACCAACCAGCGGGTCGCGCTCAGCCGCCGCCACGGCCTCGAGGTCGGTCGCATCGACCACCTGCTGGGTCGCTACGGCGGCCTCGTCGACGAGGTGCTCGACCTGGTCGCGGAGCGGCCCGAGCTCGGCCGGGCCCTGCCCGGCGCCGAGGACTACCTCGCCGCCGAGATCGTCTACGCCGTGACCCACGAGGGCGCCCGCCACCTCGACGACGTGCTGGCCCGCCGTACCCGGATCTCCATCGAGACCTTCGACCGCGGCACGGTCGCCGTGCTCGCCACCGCCGACCTGATGGCCGAAGAGCTGGGCTGGGACCGCGCGCGGAGGGACGACGAGGTCGACCACTACCTGCGCCGCGTCGAGGCCGAGCGGCAGTCGCAGGAGAAGCTGACCGACCAGGAGGCCGACGAGGCCCGGGTCAGCGCCCCCGAGATCGTCTGAGGGCAGGCACGACAGAGCCGGTGCGCGGTGGCTGACCACCGCGCACCGGCCCTGTGCGGTCAGTGGCCGTTGACCAGGCGCCACATCCCGACCACGCCGCCGGCGCGGTCACCGGCGTGCCCGGTGTAGGTCAGGCCCCAGTTCTGCTCGATCGTGGTGAGCAGCGAGTAGTGGTTGTACGCCGTGTGGTCGACGTAGCCGCGAGGACCACTCGCGCTGACCACGATGGCGGGGATCAGGCCGCCGCCGTAGGTGCCACCCGGCCACGTCGCGCTGACCCGCGGGTCTCCGGCGGCGACGTAGGGGCTGTCGCAGCAGCCGTCGGCGGTCTCCCAGCCGCCGGTCTCGCCGTTGCCCGTGTAGTCGTTCTCATCGGTGACGATGAAGATCGCGGAGTGCTTGGTCCAGGCGTGCGAGGTCATGATCGTGGTGACCGCCTGGTGCACGAAGGCGTCGCCCTTGGCCTTCAGGGCGGCGTCGTTGGCGTCGTCCTTGACCGAGCCGTAGGGGCACGGCGTCTCGGGGTGACCGGCCACCGCCGTGTAGACGCCGCCGTGCATGTCGTTGCACTGGTTGGGGCTGATCCACACGAACCGCGGGGCGTTCGGGCCGTTGAGGTCGCTCCCCAGGGCGCTGTAGTCCTTGACGTTGTCGAGGAGCGAGGTGTTCTTGATGCCGTCGAACAGCACGAACGGGTTGTGCTTCTTGGCATACAAGGGCACGTCGGTCCCGTTGACGGTGGGGCCGAAGCGGGCCAGCTTGTCCGCGGGCAGGTCCTGCATGTAGGCGCCCCACCGGATGCCCGCCGAGCTGAGCTCCTGCGCCAGGTTGGGCCGGTCGAGGTTCACGACGTTCTGGTCGTTGTCGTCCTGGATCCCGAAGTTGTCGCCGGCGATCGCCGCGAGGTAGTTGGGCATCGAGGGATGCGTCACGCCGTAGTACTGGTCGGCCATCCCGTAGGTGTGCGCCAACGACGTCAGGTACGGCGCGTTCGGGTCGTCGATGACGCTGGACTGCGAGTGGTTCTCGAGCATGATCACGAAGATGTGGTCGAGGGCCGGACCGTGACGGTTCGACGGCGGCGCCGCGTGGTCACCCGACGTGGCCGAGGCGCTCGTCCCCACGGCGGCTCCGCTGAGGGCGATCACCCCCGCCACCGTCGCCAGCTTCATCCGAGTGCGCATGTGGTGTCCTCCAGGGTCGTGGTGGTCGTGGACGCCGGTCAGGCGCCCGCAAGGGAGTCAACACGTCTCGGCCCGTGCTGGGAAGAGCGGCCGCCCAGCCTCCGGGTGTCCGAATTGTTACTCGGGGGTAGCCGGACTGTGAGCGGCCACATACTCTCGGTACATGAGTGAGCGGAACCCGTCCGGCCCCGTCTTCGAGGGCCCCCCCGATCCCGAGCACGACCCGACCGCGTCCTATGCGCTCGAGCGGGCCTACGTCGACAACCTGACCCGGCGCCTGGTGGCGACCTCGGGGGCGACCGCCGAGGTGCGCTCGCCGATCAACGACCAGCCGCTGGCCCACGTGCCGCAGTCGACCGAGGTCGATGTCGAGGAGGCGTTCCGTCGGGCCCGCAAGGCCCAGGAGGAGTGGTCGCGCACGTCGATCAACACTCGGGCGGCGGCGCTGCTGCGCCTGCACGACCTCGTGCTCGACCGGCAGGACGAGATCATCGACCTCATCTGCTGGGAGTCCGGCAAGGCCCGCAAGCACGCCTTCGACGAGCCCCTGCACATCGCGCTCACGGCTCGCTACCACGCACGTACGGCGCACCAGCACCTCGACAGCCGGCGCATCCGCGGTGTCATCCCGGCCCTGACCCGGGTCGACCTCCACCGGCACCCCAAGGGCGTCGTCGGCATCATCTCGCCCTGGAACTACCCCTTCACGATGGCCCTGTGCGACGGAATCCCGGCACTCCTCGCCGGAAACGCGGTCGTGGTGAAGCCGGATGCGCAGACCATGCTGTCGGCCCTCCTGGCCGCACAGCTGCTCGACGAGGCGGGCTTCCCGCCGGGCATCTGGCAGGTCGTCTCCGGCCCGGGTCCCCACATCGGCCCCGAGCTGGTCAAGCGTGCCGACTACGTCTGCTTCACCGGCTCGACCGCCACCGGCCGGATCATCGCCCAGGACTGCGCCGACCGGCTGATCGGCTGCTCGCTCGAGCTCGGCGGCAAGAACCCCATCCTGGTGCTGCGCGACGCCGACCTCGAGAAGGCCGCCGAGGGTGCGGTCCGGGCCGCCTTCTCCAACGCCGGCCAGCTCTGCGTCTCGATGGAGCGGCTGTTCATCGCCGACCAGGTCTACGACCGCTTCCTCGAGCGGTTCGTGGCCCGCACCGAGGCGATGACCCTCGGCTCGACCCTCGACTGGGGCAACGACATGGGTCCGCTGATCAGTCAGCGCCAGCTCGAGACGGTCACCGCCCACGTCGACGACGCCGTCGCCAAGGGGGCTCGCGTCCTCACCGGCGGCAAGGCACGCCCCGACCTCGGCCCCTACTTCTTCGAGCCCACGATCCTCGAGGGCGTCAAGCCCGACATGACCTGCTTCGGCAACGAGACGTTCGGCCCGGTGATCTCGGCCTACCGCTTCACCGACGAGGGGGACGCCATCGCCCGGGCGAACGACGGCGACTACGGGCTCAACGCCTCGATCTACAGCAAGGACGGGCGCCGGGCGCGCGCCATCGCCACGCAGATCAAGTGCGGCACGGTGAACATCAACGAGGCCTTCGCCGCCACCTTCGGCAGCCTCGAGGCGCCGATGGGCGGCATGCGCGAGTCGGGGCTGGGCCGCCGACAGGGCGCCGAGGGCGTCCTGCGCTTCACCGAGACCCAGTCGGTGGCCACCCAGCGCGGCATGCGGATCGCGCCGATGTTCGGCATGTCCGACCGGGCCTACGCCTCGATGATGACCACCAACCTCCGCCTGCTGAAGAAGCTGGGTCGGGCATGAGCGCGGTCGAGGAGACCACGCCCCAGACGACGACCCAGAAGACGGAGGAGCGCGACTTCGACGTCCTCGTCGTCGGCTCCGGGTTCGGCGGCTCGGTCACCGCCCTGCGGCTGACCGAGAAGGGCTACCGCGTCGGCGTCCTCGAGGCCGGTGCGCGCTTCGACGACCACGACTTCGCCGCGACGTCGTTCGACACCAAGCGCTACCTGTTCCGTCCCGAGATCGGCTGCTACGGCATCCAGCGGATCGACGCGCTCAAGGACTGCCTGATCCTCTCCGGCGCCGGCGTCGGCGGCGGGTCCCTGGTCTACGCCAACAC
>JAHEXO010000329.1 GCA_023252065.1 Nocardioides sp.
CACGAGGAGGAGCACAAGACTTGGCGGAACACCTTGATCTCGCTCACCACCGGGTCGCAGCTCCAGGCCGTGGTCGCGTTCGGCGCCCAGGCCCAGGCAGCCGTCGCCGACTGGGACAACCCGCGCGGGCTGCCCGTCGTACCCCTGCCGCACCCGTCGAGCCGGAGCGCCACGGCGCTGGCCACCGCCTGGCGGGCCGGGGTGACCCAGCTGAGAGGGATCGTGGCCCCCGACTCCGACGGCGACGTGACGGGCCCGAACTACGGGCCGACCCTCGGGGAGGTCGACTACGCCCCGATCCCGCGTGGCGACCTGCCGTTCGGCGTACCGGACTTCCTCGGTGACGACGCCTGGGGGAGAGCCGCCCGCCCCAGGCACAACAATGGCGTCGAGCGCCCGCAGTCCGACTTCAAGCACTCGTTGGTCTGGCAGGCGCCGACCTCGACCTGACCCGCCCCGGCCGGAAAACCCGTGGCGTGGCCTCACTAGGCTTCCGTCCATGAGTCATGTCCTGTCCGCCGTCGCCTGGCCCTATGCCAACGGCCCTCGCCACATCGGCCACGTGGCCGGTTTCGGCGTGCCGTCCGACGTCTTCAGCAGGTACATGCGGATGGCCGGCCACGACGTCCTGATGGTCTCCGGCACCGACGAGCACGGCACGCCGATCCTGGTAGCCGCGGACGCCGCCGGAGTGAGCGCGAAGGACCTCGCCGACAAGAACAACGGCATCATCGTGCAGGACCTCGTCGACCTCGGCCTGTCCTACGACCTCTTCACCCGGACCACGACCGGCAACCACTACCGCGTGGTCCAGGAGCTGTTCACGACCGTCCACCGCAACGGCTACATGGTCGAGCGCACGACCCGAGGCGCGGTCAGCCCGTCGACCGGACGCACCCTGCCCGACCGCTACATCGAGGGCACCTGCCCGATCTGCGGCTACCACGAGGCGCGTGGCGACCAGTGCGACAACTGTGGCAACCAGCTCGACCCCACCGACCTGATCAACCCCCGCAGCAAGATCAACGGCGAGACCCCGGACTTCGTCGAGACCGAGCACTTCTTCCTCGACCTGCCCGCGCTCGCCGACGCGCTGACGGCCTACGTGAAGGGGCGCGAGGCAGGTGGCACCTGGCGACCCAACGTCATCAAGTTCTCCCTCAACCTGATCGAGGACCTCAAGCCGCGCGCGATGACCCGCGACATCGACTGGGGCATCCCGGTGCCCGTCGACGGCTGGCGGGACAACCCGAACAAGCGGCTCTACGTGTGGTTCGACGCCGTGATCGGCTATCTCTCGGCCTCCATCGAGTGGGCACGCCGGCTCGGCGACCCCGAGCGCTGGCGCGAGTGGTGGAACGACCCGGAGGCGTTGTCCTACTACTTCATGGGCAAGGACAACATCGTCTTCCACTCGGTCATCTGGCCGGCCGAGCTGCTGGCCTACGACGGCAAGGGTGCGCTGGGCGGCGAGCCGGGGCCGTTCGGCGACCTCCAGCTGCCGACGGAGATCGTCTCCAGCGAGTTCATGACGATGGAGAGCAAGCAGCTCTCCACCAGCCGTGGCCACGTGATCCTGGTCGGCGACATGCTGGCTCGCTACCAGCCGGACGCGCTGCGCTACTTCATCTGCGCGGCCGGACCGGAGACCTCCGACGCCGACTTCACCTGGGCCGACTTCGTCCTGCGCACCAACTCCGAGCTGGTCGCCGGCTGGGGCAACCTCGTCAACCGCACGGCCACGATGATCGCCAAGAGCTTCGGCGAGATCCCGGCCGCAGGGCCGCTCGAGCCGGTCGACGAGGCCGTGCTGGCCGCCTGCCGCACGGGGTTCGACACCGTCGGCGACCTGGTCGGACGGCAGCGGCTGCGCTCGGGCATCGCCGAGGCGATGCGGGTCGTGGGCGAGGTGAACAAGTACCTCACCACCACCGAGCCCTACAAGATGAAGGACGAGTCGCAGCGCGAGCGCCTCGGCACCGTGCTCCACGTCGCCGCCCAGTGCGTGCTCGACTGCAACACGATCCTGGCGCCCTTCCTGCCGTTCTCCGCGAACGCCGTGTGGCAGGTCTTCGGGGGCGAGGGCGAGTTCATGCCGATGCCGCACACCGAGCACGTCGAGGACCTCGACCCCGGCGACGGAGCAGGCCTTCACGTCTACCCGATCATCACCGGCGACTACTCCGCGACGCCGCGCTGGGAGTCGCGTCCGGTGGCGGTCTGGCAGAAGGTCGACAAGCCCACGCCGGTGTTCACCAAGCTCGACCCGTCGGTGGTCGACGACGAGCTGGCCCGGCTCGAAGCCTGACCCAGGGGACGGTCAGCAGCCGAAGTAGTAGGTCGGCTTGCTCGACACGATGATCATCTGAACCCGAGAGCTCCGCGTCGGCTTCTGGCCGTAGGGGAACTGGAAGGTGATGGTGCCGTAGGACTTCTGGACGTAGGCCAGCCAGAGGTCCGGCCGCTGGTGGACGCCCCGGAGTGAGCCGGCGCTGACGACCTTGGACAGCTGGGGGTTCTGGTGCCGCAGCCGGCCGAGCCGGGTCCCGGGATGGCTGCCGTGCCGGGTGTGGTCACGACGGCCGGTCACGATGATCTGGTGCACCGTCCAGGGCTTGGGGCTGTAGCCCCAGTAGATGTCGCCGCGCTCAAGGTAAGGCTTGGTCAGCAGGTAGCCCGGGGCGCAGTGGTCCGGATGTTTGGACACCATGCCGGTGCGCTGGGCCTGACGGACGGTCATGCCGCGCTCGAGCTTGCCCCACGCCCGGGCGGTGATCAGCAGCCCTGTGCCGGCCCGCTCGTCGGCGGGCGCCGGCCGTGCCGAGGCGGACCCGACGAGGCCGGCCGGGCCGAGGGACAGCACGAGGGACAGGATGAGAAGGGCGAGGGCCACCGAGCGACGCATGGCGGGGACCCTAGCGGCACCACTCCGGGGCACGTGCGCGACTCGCGAAAGTCGCTCAGCCCTCGCGCGCGACGGCGTACACCGACGGGAGCAGGGCGAGCCCGTTGACCACGATCGAGAAGACCAGGAACGCGACCGCCCAGCCGTGGTGGCCGGCGTCCCAGAGCGCGAGGGTGGCCAGGCCGAAGACCAGCACCTTGGCGACCTCGCGACGGCCGCGGGCGCCGTAGGGCGCCTTCGGCGACGCGAACATCCACCACACCGCCATCGCGAGCAGCGGGAGTGCGACCACGAGGAGCACTCGTGGCGTCCCGACCTGCCAGCCCCACACCCCGAACGCCGCCATCGCGAGCAGCTCGTCGAGGAAGACGAGCGCCAGCACCGCCCACGCGAGCCCGACCACGCTGCTCAGAAGCCTCGGCCGGCGTAGGGGCGGACGTCGGTGCGGAAGGCCCGCCACAGGTCACGTGCCGCCCCGGGCCGGTGCTCGGCGACGACGCCGGCGCGAGCCTGGGCCAGGAGGTTGGCCCCGCCGAGGAAGGCTGCTCCCAGCGCCGCGACCGGGAGCGACAGCTCCGCCTCGTCGTCGGTGCGGGTCACGTCGGCGATGCCGTCCTTGACCCGGATCCGCCACCGACCGGCGTTCCACGGGGCGGCTTCGTCGTCGACCTCGACCACGACGTCGCACTCCGCCTCGTAGCCGCGGGACGCGAGGGCGGGTGCGAGGTCGACGAGCCGGATCCAGACGCTGTCGTAGGGCCGGACGTCGCCGAGCCCGCGCGGGCCCTGCACCCACGACAGCACCGGGTCGTCCTCGCCGATGCCGTGGACCTTGATCGTCCCGGACAGGTCGAGGTCGACCAGTCGGCGTACCAGTGCCAGGCGTGCGGCCGGCGCCCCGAACAGGCCCCGCGTCTCGACCTCGGCCGCCGGGCGCGAGTTGGGCCACTTGTGGGTGCGGGTGAACACGACGTAGCCGACGTCGCGTCCGTCGCGGACCGCGAAGAGCACGCGCGCCGGCTCACCCTCCCGGAGCCGCTCCTCGGACGATATCCGGCTGAGCTCGGTGT
>JAHEXO010000330.1 GCA_023252065.1 Nocardioides sp.
GTGTGCATCTTCATCAGCGGCGTCATCCCGAGGGTGTCGCCGAAGTCGTAGGCGTAGGTGCCCTGGGTGAGGCTGGGGCACGACGCCGGCTCGACGGCGCGGACGACCGGCGACATCCGCCCCGCCCACTTCTCGCGCAGGAACGGGAAGGCCAGGCCACCGAAGTTGGACCCGCCGCCCGTGCAGCCCACCAAGAGGTCGGGGGTCTCGCCGACCATCGCGAGCTGGAGCAGGGCCTCCTCGCCGATCACGGTCTGGTGGAGCAGCACGTGGTTGAGGACGCTGCCGAGGGCGTAGTTGGTGTCATTGCGCTGGGCCGCGACCTCGACCGCCTCGCTGATCGCGATCCCCAGCGACCCCGTGGAGTGCGGGTCCTGCGCCAGGATCGCCCGCCCGGCCTCGGTCAGGTCGCTCGGGCTCGGGTGCACCGTCCCGCCGAAGGTCTCGATCATGATCCGCCGGTAGGGCTTCTGGTCGTACGACGCCCGCACCTGCCAGACCTCGCACTCGAGGTCGTACTGCGAGCACGCGAAGGCGAGCGCTGTACCCCACTGACCCGCCCCGGTCTCCGTGGTCAGCTTCGAGATGCCGGCCCGCTTGTTGTAGAACGCCTGCGGCACCGCCGTGTTCGGCTTGTGCGACCCGGCGGGCGAGACGCCCTCGTACTTGTAGTAGATCCGCGCCGGCGTCCCCAGCGCCTTCTCCAGCCGGTGCGCCCGGAACAGCGGCGAGGGCCGCCAGAGCCGGAAGACGTCGAGCACCTCGCCCGGGATCTCGACGTACTGGTCCTGCGAGACCTCCTGCATGATCAGGTCCATCGGGAACAGCGGAGCCAGGTCGTCCGGGCCGACCGGCTGACCGGTGCCCGGGTGGAGCACCGGCGGCGGGGGCGTCGGCAGGTCGTGCAGGACGTTGTACCAACGCGTCGGCTGCTCGCTCTCGGGCAGCAGGATCTTGTGCTCGGTGCTCGGGGACATGGGCCGAGCCAAGCACTCGCGACCCGGCTTGTCAGCCCTTGTCTCAGCAGGGCTCTCAGCGCGCCCTCAGCGGGCAGGGACCACCGGGATCCGGAACGTCTCCGACTCGATGCCGCGGTCGGCCGCGGCGTAGTGCCGCTGCTGGACCGCCAGCGCCGGTCCCTGGGCTCGTGCCTTCGTCAGGACCGCGGCGGTCACCGACACCGACGAGCCGGTCAGCAGCGGGCCGACCAGGGTTGTGTAGCCGGACGCGTGACCCGTGCGGTTGGGGTGGTAGCTCTCGCTGACCGGGTTGGACAGCCCGTTGAGCCACTCGGGGTCGCCGCACACGGCATGGCCGAGGAAGGCGTTGGTCGGGTTGGCGAAGGCGAAGCCCCGCGCCGCCGCGGCGGCGGACAGTGTGCTGTTCAGCAGGTCGGCGGTGCCGTTGAGCGACGACTCCTCGCTGGGGCTGAACCACGTGAGCGCGTTGCAGTCCTCGCCGTTGAACAGCCGGGGGTAGCCGACCACCACGACCTTCGCGGACGGCGCCCTGCTCGCGATCGCGGCGTACAGCGTCGAGAGCGAGCCGGGCAGCGTGTTGGTGATGAAGCTGCGGGCCTTGGAGATCGCGCCGCTGCAGTTGCTGAGCCAGCTCGGCTGGGCGCAGGTGGTGAGCACGCTGGTGAAGCCGGCGTCGTTGCCGCCGACCGAGATCGTGACGTAGGAGGTGCTCGCGCCGAGCGCGCTGAGCTGGCTGGCGGTGACGTCGGAGATCTTGGCGCCGGAGCAGGCGCGGAAGTTGAGGGCGTACCCCTTGGCGGCGGCGATCAGGCTCGGGAAGGCGTAGACCGAGCGCTGGCAGCGCGTGCCGTCGGCGAGGTAGGTGCGGGTGCCGACGCCGGAGGAGTAGGAGTCGCCGAGCGCGACGTAGGACGGCGCAGCGGCGTGGGCGGGTGGGGTGACGACGAGGCCAGCGGCCGACGTGGCGAGGACCGAGGCGAGGACGGCGGCGAGGCGGTGGCGACGGGTCATGGTCGTCCTCTCCCGAGATCGGTGTGACCCAGATCACTCTAGGCAGTGGAATGCCTGGAGGGCCATGGCGTTGTACCGGATACCGGTTGGTTGAAACTTCAACTCAACACCTCACCTCAGGAGACATGACTTTCCATGGCTGACAACACCTTCGACCCCGCCACCAGCGTTCTGACCGACATCAAGGGCGAGTACACCCTCGACCCGACCCACACCCGCCTCGGCTTCAGCACCCGCCACGCGATGGTCACCACCGTGCGCGGCTCGTTCACCGAGTTCAGCGGCGAGGCCGTCGTCGACACCGAGAACCCGGCCGCGAGCAAGGTCACGGTGAACATCAGGGCCGCCAGCATCGACACCGGTGTGGCCGACCGCGACGCTCACCTGCGCAGCGCCGACTTCTTCGACGCCGAGACCTACCCCGAGATCACGTTCGTCTCGACCGACGTCACCCGCAACGGCGCCGACTGGACCATCGCCGGCGACCTGACCATCAAGGACGTCACCAAGCCGATCAGCATCGACTTCGAGTCCACCGGCTCCGCCAAGGACCCCTTCGGCAACACCCGCCTCGGCTTCGAGGGCCAGGCCGTCCTCAACCGCAAGGACTTCGGCCTCTCCTGGAACGCCGCGCTCGAGACCGGCGGCTTCCTGGTGTCGGACAAGATCAAGCTCGACTTCGACATCTCCGCCATCGCCAAGTGAGCTGACCTGGCGCTCGCGTCACGTCGTACGCCGCTGACCCGGCACTTCTGTCACACAGAAGTGCCGGGTCGATGCGATTTCGACGTACGTCGTCGCCAGGTCAGCGCGAAATGGGGTGACGTCATCGCCAGGTCGGTGGTGGGATGTCGCCCCATGGACGAGCTGACCTTGCCCGACGGGCTGACCTCGCGCCCGCTGACCACCGCGGACGCCGAGGCGGTCTACCAGGTGATGGCGCGCCAGGAGCAAGCAGACATCGGCAAGGTCGAGATCGAGCTCGCCGACATCGTCGGCGACTGGCAGAAGCCCAGCTTCGACGTCGCCGCCTCGACCGTGGGCGTCTTCGACGGCGACCGGTTGGTGGCCTACGCCGAGGTCAACAAGTCGGGCCGTGGTGACGCGGCCGTGGACCCGGCGTACCGCCGCCGTGGGATCGGTACGTCGCTCGCCGCCTGGATGCCGGTCCGCACCGGCGCGCTCGGCGGCCGGGTGATCGGCAGCCCGGTCCCGCAGGGGTGCCCGGGCGACCGTCTCCTCGAGAAGCTCGGGTGGAAGGTGCGCTGGACCAGCTGGGTGCTCAACCTGCCCGAGGGCGCGCAGATCGAGCAGCGGCCGCTGCCCGCCGGGTACGCGATCCGCGAGGCCACGCCCGAGGAGTACCCCGCCGTGCACGAGGTGAAGGAGGACGCCTTCCTCGAGTGGTCGGAGCGCGACCGGGAGTCCTTCGACGACTTCCTGGCCACCTCCGTGCTGCGGCCCGGCTTCGAGCCCTGGCACTTCCGGGTCGTGACCGACGGCACATGGGAGATCGTCGGCACCGCGCTGATCCAGATGTTCGGCGACGCCACCCGCGAGGCGTTCATCAACCAGCTCGCCGTACGTCGCGACCAACGCCACCAGGGACTCGCCCAGGCCCTGCTGGTCGACGCGTTCGCCCAGGGCCGTGAGCACGGCGCCAGCCGCTCTGCCCTGTCCACCGACTCCCGCACCGGGGCGCTTGGCCTCTACGAGAAGGTCGGCATGGAGGTCGTCGACGTCTGGGTCAACCGAGCCGTCGAGGTCTGAGGCGGGTCAGCGCCAGTGGCCGTGCCAGTGCGTACGGCGGCGCCCGGCGACCCGGCGTACGGCGAGCACGTAGACCAGCAGCGCGATCAGCACGATCGGCAGGTGGGTGACCGCCAGGACGAACAGCACGACGAAGCACAGCAGCCGGAGCGCGAACGGCACGGAGGCGAGCGGGGCGAACGACCGGACCCGGTCGCCCACCGTCGG
>JAHEXO010000331.1 GCA_023252065.1 Nocardioides sp.
TTGCTCGTCGCGTGGGACGGCCTTACCGCGACGCAGGCGGCGGACGTGTCCGGCTGCTCGGTCAACACCTTCGCCAGACGCCTGTCGCGGGCCAGGGCACGCCTCGCCGGCGCCATGGCCGAGCAGCCCCTCCCGCCGCCCGTTCCGGACCAGCGGCCCCGCCCCCTGTCCTCGGTTCTCCGCACCACCGAAAGGCACGCCCGATGAGAAGCGACCTCCCCACCTCCCCCCGTGACATCGACGTCGAGGAGCTGCTCCGACGTCACCGCCCCCCGACCGACGACCCCACGGCCTGGGACGAGGCCGCCCAGGACGCCGTCCTGGCGGACATCCTGACCCGTCGGCCCGGTCGGCCCGATCGGCCCGGTCAGCCCGCCACCGACCCGGCCAGGAGCCGCGGTCGCTGGGTCGGTCTCGGCGTCGCCGCCTGCGCCGCCGCAGCGGTCCCGCTCGCGCTCTCGGTGGGGCTCCCGCCCCACAGCCCGGCAGGACCCACGCCCGCGGCCGCCCTCGACCGGCTCGCCACCGTCGCGGAGGCCACCGGACCGGTTCTCGGCCCCGGGCAGTACCTCCACCGCACCGACACCACCGACGTCCCCTACGTCGCCGGGATCCCTCTCACGCCCGGCGCCGAACGCCGCGGCGACCGGGTCGTGTCGCTCGAGGAGTCGTGGTCCGGCCAGAACGAGGTCTGGATCCGGGCCCTGAGCGGCACCACTCCGTGCCTCGAGGTGGTGCACCTCGATGGCCAGGTCGACCAGGGCGGGTACGACGTCGCCGGCGCCCAGCAGCTGGCGACACTGCCGACCGACCCGACCCGGCTCGCGGCGTACCTCGACCAGCACCCCGACGGGGGCAACGAGGGCACGGCCAACCGCTTCGCCGCAGCCACCGACCTGCTCTGGTCGGGGATCGCCCACGCGGGTCTGCGCTCCGCGGCGCTCGACGTCCTGGCGCAGACCCCCGGACTGAGCGGTGACGAGCACACCACCGACGACCGGGGCCGGCCGGCGATCCGGATCGACTACGCGACCTCTGGCGGCACCCAGTCGGTCTGGTTCGACCCCGCCACCGCGCAGATCACCGAGCGCGGCGGCCCCACGGAGGGTGGCAGCGGCAGCAGCACGCTCGATGCGAGCGACGTGGTCTCGACGCTGCCGGACCTGCCGCTGTGCTCGGCGATCGGCTGACCGGACCCGACGTCCTGCCGAAGGACTCTGGAGCCCGCCCGCGGTGGGTGGTTGGGTCGGACCTGTGCTGGAGATCGAGCGCAAGTACGACGCCGACGACGACCTGGTCCTCCCGGACCTGACCCGGATCTCCGGCGTCGCCTCGGTCTCCGTACCCGAGGAGCTGCGACTCACCGCGACCTACCTCGACACCGCCGAGCGCACCCTGCTCGACGCCGGCGTCACCCTGCGCCGGCGGCTGGGCGGCCACGACGAGGGCTGGCACCTCAAGCTCCCGGCCGCGGACGCCGAGGACGAGCGGCACGAGCTCCGGCTCCGGGCCGGTCGCTGCGGCGCCCGGGTGCCGGAGCGGTTCCGGTCCACGCTCGCCACCCTGCTCGGCGACCGGGAGCTGGTCCCGGTCGCCACCGTTGTCACGAACCGCACCCGCCGGGAGCTCCGCAACGCGGACGGCCGGTGCCTGGCCGAGCTCGTCGACGACCGGGTCGAGGCCATGGCGGCCGGGGACGGCGCGCCGCTCGCGTGGCGCGAGCTCGAGGTGGAGCTCGACGCGGGTGACCGGGTCCTGCTCGACCACGCCGAACGACGCCTCTTGGCGGCCGGCGCCCGGGTCGCGGAGCACCACACCAAGCTGGCCCGGGTGCTCGGCGAACCGTCCTCACCACCGGACCGGTCGGCCCTCCCCCACGACCCGCTGTCGGAGCTGCTCCGGCTCCGGCTCGAGTCGCTGGTGCGCGCGCTCGTGCTCTGCGACCCGCTGGCCCGGGAAGACCTGCCCGACGGCGTCCACGCCATGCGGGTGACCACACGTCGGCTGCGTTCGGCCCTGGCCACCGGCCGCCCGTTCCTCGACCACTCCGTCACCGAGGCATTGCGAGCAGAGATCGCGTGGCTGGCCGACGTCCTGGGCGCCGCGCGCGACGCCGAGGTGATGCGCGAGCGACTCGCGGCTGCGCTGGAGTCCGTGGCGGGTGACGGGCTCCACCTGGCCGAGGATCCCGTCGTACGGCGAGGGGTGCTGGCGCCGCTGGAGCTCAGTCACCGCCGGGCGATCACCGAGCTCAACCACGCCCTGCGCAGCGAGCGCTACCTCGCGCTGGTGCAGTGGCTGCGTGAGGTCGTCGCGGGCCCGCCGTGGAAGCCACGGGCGGGGCTGACCGTCCGCGACGGCTACCGGCGCCGGGTCGCTCACGACCTGCGCAGGCTCGAGCGGCTGATGGCGGCGGCAGACGCGGAGATCGGTGACAGCGACGCCTGGAGCGGAACCCTGCACGCCGCCCGGCGGGCCGCCAAGCGCGCCCGCTATGCGATGGAGCCGCTGCGGTCGGGCTACGGCCGCCCGGCCGACGACCTGGTGCGTGCGCTCAAGGACCTCCAGACCGCGCTCGGGCAGCGGCAGGACACCGTGGTGACCCGCGCCTACCTGCTCGGACTCACCGACCCCGACCATCGACCCCGCACCGGCTCCGCCACTGCCCTCGTCGCCGGCGTGATCGTCGAGCGGGAGCGGGTCGACGCCGCGCGGTGCGAGACGGAGGCCATCGCGGCCTGGCGCGCCGTACGGGAGAGCGCCGAGGTCTTCCTCCGGTGACTGCCCTGCCGGTCCAGTGCCTGGCGACGTGCCCTAGCCACACTCGCGCACGACTCGCACTCTGGTCCGTATGGTCGAACAGAGGATCTTCGTGACCTCTGCAGCGTCCTCGCGGGCGGTTCGGCACCCCAACACTGTGCGGCTGGGATCGATCGTTGGGCTCAGGAGCGGTGCTGGCCACCCCTCGACCTTTGGCGAGTTGTCCGAAGCGCCTGTGGCGGAAGCAGATCCGCGCTTCTGTGTGCACCGCATCGACGACAATAATCGGGAGAGAACGATGAACGGGCAGACTCCAGCGGGCTGGTTCCAAGATCCTCAAGACGATTCCCAGGTTCGGTACTGGGACGGCAATCAGTGGACGGACAACCGGGCGCCTCGTACCCCTCAGGCTCCGATGGCTGCACCAGGTGGCGTTGCGACTGCTCCGCCGCCTCCCGCCCCGGCAGTCGCCGAGCCGAGCAAGAAGAACTGGTTCCTCCGACACAAGGTCCTGAGTGGACTCCTTGCGCTTGTGGTCATCATCTTCATCGCAGTTGCCGCAAGCGGAGGCGGCGGCGGCGGTGGCTCGGACAACGCCGGAGGCGCACAGAGCCACAGCACGAAGAACAAGCCAAGTTCGAAGCCTTCGACGCACTCGAACAACTCTGGGAAGAGCACTCAAGGTTCCAGCGCTTACGGCACCGCGAAGCTGCCGCTCCAGAACGGTGACTGGAGGCTTGACTCGATCCAGGTGAAGAACGACGGCTTGGGCGACTTCGGGGGCACTGCCCGGATCACGTACACCGGCAAGGACAGCACCGGCGGCGACAACCTGTTCACGGTCACCGTCTTCAAGGGGAAGAAGGTCGTGGCGACCCTCAATGGGGCGGCGAACTCTGTGAAGCCGGGCACGACTGCCACCGTCCAGTTGATCTCCTCGGACAAGTACGTGCCTGGTCTGTACAAGTACGACTTCCAGAACGACCTCTGAGAAGCACCGCGAACCAGCCGTACGAGCCATGCAGGGCAGGGCGCGCGCCGAAAACGCGCGTCCTGCCCTGACGTGGAAGATCGGATCCGTGAGCGAGTCCACTCCGAACACCGATGCCCCATGTCTGCCCATCGCATCAGCCCTCTGATGGGGGGCGCAGCGCCTCCCGCTGCGCGCACCAAAGCAGAGCGCAAGTCAGCGGAACTCCACTAC
>JAHEXO010000332.1 GCA_023252065.1 Nocardioides sp.
TGAGGACGAAGAAGCGGCCGCCACCGGGCCCGCCTCAGCGGTAGCCGGTCAGCCTGTGAAGCGCGGATAGGCGACCGAAGCGGTGGCGGGTGCTGGCACGAGCGACCCTGATGGTGCCGTGCCCGGGGGCTGGGTCGAGGTTCCCGGCGTTGCCGGAACCGTGGTGCTCGTCGGGGCGAGGGGCAGGCCCTTGCAGGTGTTGGTCGATTGAGCTGTGAGCACCGGAGCTTGGGTGGCCGCTACCAGGCCCGTCCCGGTCGCCTGCCACTGGTCTAGCGGGAGCACCGCTGGCAGGGGAACCGAGCCGTCGTCAAAGGTGATGTTCAGCGTCGTCTGGGTGGAAGCACCGAGATGAACGGTGAGCTTGCGGACCCCTGTGTTCGGCGTGTTCTCGGAGGGTTGCGGCGAGCCCGGCAGCGCCACGGCTTCTTGGACGCTGAACGACGCGCCCGCTGGCGCGCCGAGGTGTGCGCGGATCGTCTTGCCGTTCTGCTCGAGGATCGCTGTTCTTCCCCCGTCGGTCAGCTGGATGCTGGCCCTTGTGTGCATGAACCACCACACGTCGGTGTCCGATGTGAGCCCCAGCTCGTCCTGCACGACCACCTGGTGGCCACCGAACAGGCCGACGCCTCGACGCGTAGGGGTGCCACGGTACGCACCGGTCAGGTCGACGATCGAGAACGCGTCGTTGCTGGCGGCCCGGTACGTGACGATCTTCGCGTTCGCGGCCGGGTCCTGGTCTTCGCACGCGTCGGGATCCAGCACGAGCGTGTTGTGGCCTTCGGCGCGGCTGCGGTAGTAGGTCCACCTTCGGCCGCCAGGGTTGCTCTCCCAGTACCCAGGCACGTTGTAGTTCTCCTTGCCGAGGTCGATGGCCCATCGTTCACCCATCGCCTCGAACACGAAGGATCCCGTGTCGAGCTGGTTGTGGTTGAAACCGGGGCGCCCGCCCTTCGCACCCACCCACCACTGGTCGGGGCCGGACCACCCGCTCCGGGCAGACGAGACGTCGATGCCCGCGAAGAGCCGGTCAACTGGCAGCACTTCGGGCGCGCCGCCGGGCCTGTACCACACGACGTCGAGGGCGGACGGCTCGGCGTGGGCAAGCTCGTATGTCCGGTAGGCCTCTCTTCCGAAACGATCCGCCAGCCAGAACATGAACGGAACCGCCGGGCCGTACCTGGGCTCTCCGTCGTCGGCCCAGTTGTAGCGCTGACCGGTGGGGCCCGTGAGGTGGATCGGCACCTCACCGGTCTGGGACAGGCCGTCGACATCGGACAGCCCGAAGTCGGTGCCAAGAGCTGACCGCATCCCGGTCAGCAGGTAACCCGTGTACTCGGTCGCGTACTCCCAGTAGCTGACCCCCTCGGGCCAGCCGCCGTCGGGCGCGTAGTGATCCAGCGCGTACGGGAGCCGTGTGAGCGCCTCGTGCGCTACATAGGAGGCGAGCTGGGGCTGGACATCGCCTATGGCGAGCGCACCGAGAGTCTCACCCCCGTTGACGACGTTGTTCCAGTTGTGGTCCGCGATCACCCAGTACGACACGAGCAACGGGGCTGTCCCCGCATAAGAGTCACGGGCAGGGCCGAGCCCCTTGTCCGCGATCGCCTGTTCGAGGGTGCTGCGCTGGCCCGGGTCGAGCCACGAGTAGAACCAGTCGTACCCGATCGACACTGCGTGGGTCATCTCGGCTGTGTCGAGGAAGTGGATCGGGTTCCAGTCGGGGAACGACGTGACTGCTGCCAGCTCGGCCCACGCGCGGGCTGCGACCGATGGGTCTCCGTCGACCAGCCAGACCAGGCCCAGGTCATACATCCTCCGCACTGCCTCCCTGCAGACCTCGAGCAACCGGTAGCCGTCCGGCTTGGTGTAGGTCAGCAACGGCGCTCCCATCAGAGCCGCCACCCTTGCCTTGACCGCTGCATACATGGCTGCGGTCGTCGGGTCGTTGACGACGCGCAGCTTCAACGCCGGGATGTCATCTGAGGTGAGGATGAGCCGGGGGTGACCCGCGCGAAGCCCGTTGAGCACCTGGTCCTCAGCCGGGATCGCAAGATCGCGTGCTGCCAGCGCCGGGATGGACGCACCTGCGGCACGCACCGGCTGGGCGGTAGCGGACACAAGGACCGCCACGGCCACCGCGAGGGCAGCCAGCGGCATCCGCAACTTGCACACGTCAGCTCCCTCCTTGGTGTCCCGCGGGGAACCGATGCTACCTGCACGGATCTGGCTGGTCCCGGTCAGGCATGCCGTCGGCTTGCGGCATCCCAACTGAGCCTGACGCCGTCACAGCCCTGGTCGCGTTCTCATCGGGCACCACGCGCCTGCGCATCTGGCCTGGTCGATCCGCCGACCCGGTCCCGTCAGGCCAGTGCTGCCCGTAGGGCTGTGTGAGCGTGGCCCTGCGTGGTCACCCCGTGAATCGGGGCACCGCCACTGCCGCCGATGCGGCCGAGCGGCTCGCCCCTCCGGTTGACCCTCCCGTGCCCGAGGTGCTCGATGACGCTGCGGTGCTCGGCACCGGTGTCGCCGTGGTGGTCGTGGACGGCGGGGGCGGCTGCGGGCCCACCGGCTCGCAGGGGAACGGCACCGAGCTGGGATCGGTCAGCGGCGCGTAGGCATGGTCGAGCAGCGTCGCCGAGGCAGCGGTCACCTCGGGGTACTCGACGTCACCTTCGGTGACCATCCCCCAGTTGTCGTCCTCACCGTCGAAGCGGCCGGCAGCCGGCTCGTCAACCATCTCGAACCAGTGCGTGCCGACCACATACCCGGTGTTGATCGCGCAGTCGACGTAGTTGACGAACTTGGCAGCTCGCGTCTGTTGGGTGTCAACGACGACCTGGAACGGCGGCCATGTGTTCGGAAGGCCCGAGTCCATCGCCCGGTAACCGAACTCTGAGACGAGCATCGGCTTCGAGGTCAGGTCGTACCAGGCGCGGAGCGTGTCCGCGACAGGGATCTGCACCGGGCCCAGCTTGCTCAATGCGTCTGCCCATTCAGGCTTGACGTCATACCAGTTGACCGAGAGCACATCGACGTGGCGAGCCGCGGCTGACGCCACCTCTGGGGTCGTGAGCTGGGTCAGGAAGCGGGCACCGAGGTTGAGATGGTTGGGGTCCGCGGACTTCAAGGCGGCGTCGGCGACCGAGAAGTAGCGTTCTGCCACCACCCCTGCCCACTCGGCTCGGGTGGCCGCAGCGCCCGGGCCCGAGTCGGTGATCTCGGTGGATGCCTCGAAGCTGGCCCAGTCAGTGGCCACAGAGGAGAAGTCCGCAGCGAACGCAGCGAAGTCGCCCCCGTACCGTGCTTTCAACCAGCCCACCAGGTATGACTTGCCTGCCGACGAGGCGTCACGTTGGGAGTAGATGTCGAGCTGGTCCCACAACCGCCAGTCGCGTGCCCAGTGCAGCTCGTTGTCGAGGAAGTACCCGACCAGCCACGGGTCATCCTTGTGGGAGGTGCCCACCGACGCTGTGGTGGACTGCACCCCCGACACCCAAGCCGGTGACCAGAAGTCACTCATCTTCCCCGTTGCGAAGTCCTGGCCGGCAAGGTTCAAGATGACCGTGTAGGCGACGCCCCGGCAGTTGAACAGACCAACATCGCTCCACCCACCGAGGGTGTTGATCCCCCAGCTGCCAAACCGCGGCACCTGCGCGTCGGCCCACGCACCCGAGGACCCGTACTTGGTCGCGACGGTCTGCGCATAGGCGGCGTTGCCGTTCTTGTCGACGGTCCCGACGGTGTCGACGTGGTTGAGGCCCGCTGAGTAGAAGGGGTGACCTTCGGGAGTGACGAGCCACCATCTGTTGTCGTGCTGGGTGACCCGGAAGTAGCCCGTGGCCGGAAGCGACAGCACCGAAGCGCCCCCGTACTGGTCAAGTGCCGCGGTGGGTGCAGCAGTCGGACCGAGAGCGTCTGCGTCCACACCGATCTGCTGGCCCACCAGGATCGATG
>JAHEXO010000333.1 GCA_023252065.1 Nocardioides sp.
TCAGTCCTTCTGATGTGCAGACGGTGGAGACGGCGAGCCGGCTCAGAGCGTGATGTCGGTGACCTTGACCTGGGTGTACTTCTGGCGGTGGCCCTGGCGCTTCTTGTAGCCGGTCTTGTTCTTGTACTTCTGGATGATGATCTTGGGGCCCTTGGTGGCGCCGAGCACCTCGACGGTCACCCCGGCCTTGTCGAGGCCGGTCGCGGTCACGGTGTCACCGTCGACGGTCATCACGACAGGCAGCGTCAGCGTGTCGCCGACGGCCGCATCGGTCTTGTCGATCTCGATGACGTCGCCCACGGCAACCTTCTGCTGCTTGCTGCCAGCGCGCACGATCGCGTACACCGCGGTCTCCTTCGTAGGTCTTGAGCTTGGGTCCGCCGGCCCGAGCTCGTCGGCCCCCGACTCAGGGGCACGGACGAGGGGCCGGGCAGAAGGGCACGCCGGAGCGCACCGAGGGTCCATGCTACGCGGTGCGCCGCACGCCCCGCAAAACGGCGGGGTGACGGACCGGACGCCCGGGGATCGCAACCGAACGGCTCCTGGTGATCGTCTCACCTGTGACCGGCAACAGGTGCCGGCCGACGTCCGACCTCAGGGGCTCGTCATGTCAACCACCACACAGCACCACGCTCCCACCCGCGCCCGCGCCCGCGGCCGCCGCCTCAGTGCGACCGCCGCCGGCCTCGCTCTCGTCGCAGGAGGGCTGGTCTCCGCCCTCCCCGCCTCCGCCTCGGGCACTCCTCAGTGCACCAACGCCGACCTGACGGCGTCCTACCACCACACCGACGACGGCGCCGGGCACCACTACGGCTTCATCGTGCTCCGCAACACCTCCGGGCGCGCCTGCCACACCGGTGGGTACGGCGGGGTGTCCTACGTCGGCGACGGCAACGGCACCCAGATCGGCGCCCCAGCCGTCCGGACCGACGGCTCGGCGGTCGCGACCTACGTCCTCTCCCCCGGTCAGCGGCTGCGCAGTCCGCTGGACGAGGTGAGCGCGTTCAACTTCCCCAAGCAGCGGTGCCGCCGGGCGCACGTCGACGGCTTCCGGGTGTACGTGCCCAACGCGACGAAGTCGCAGTACGTGCCGCACCCGACCACAGGTTGCCGCAATCACCACGTGAAGCTGCTGTTCGTCAAGCCGGTCCGGCGGCCCTGAGCTCAGCGCTTGCGGGCGCCGCCCTTGCGCTTGACCGGCACGTGGAGGGCGGGCGTCCCCTCGTCCGGGGCGGTCGGAGCCTCGGCCGGATCGGTCGAGCTGCCACCGTCGGCTGACGCCTCCGACGCCCCAGCTGCTGACGAAGGGGGGCCGGCCGGCCGGCTCGCGGCCCGCCGTCGGGTCCGGGTGGCGACCGTCGGTCGAGCAGGCTCGGCCGGCGGGGCTGGCGCGGGCTCCTCGGCAGGCTGCGCCGCGGGCTCGGTCTCAGCAGCCGGCTCGGCGGCCGGCTCGGCCACGGCTTCGTCGATCGGCTCCTCGGGCGACGCCTCGGTCACCTCGGTCACCTCGGGCGCAGCCTCGTCGGCGTCCGGCTCCGGGGCTGGCTCGCCCGTTTCACCGGTCTCGCCGGCGTCGTCGGTCAGGTCCATGAGCACGTCGTCGGCCGAGTCCGGGGACTCGTCGACCTCGTCGAGCTCTTCGTCGGCGTGGTGCCGGGCCATCGCGGCGATGTCCTTCGGCGAGGGGGCCGACGACCGCGCGGGCGCGGCTTCGGCGGTGCCGTTGGTCTCGGGGCCGCGACCGCGGCTGCGAGAACGGCGTGCCCGGCGGGGCTCCTCCTCGGCCTTCTTGGGCTCGACCGGAGCGTCCTCGACCACGACGCCTCGACCGTGGCAGGTCGGGCAGTCGTGCGAGAAGGACTCGAGCAGCCCGGTGCCGATGCGCTTGCGGGTCATCTGCACGAGGCCCAACGAGGTGACCTCGGCGACCTGGTGGCGGGTGCGGTCGCGGCCCAGGCACTCCACCATCCGGCGGAGCACCAGGTCGCGGTTGGACTCCAGCACCATGTCGATGAAGTCGACGACGATGATGCCGCCGATGTCGCGCAGCCGGAGCTGACGCACGATCTCCTCGGCGGCCTCGAGGTTGTTGCGGGTCACCGTCTCCTCAAGGTTGCCGCCCGAGCCGGTGAACTTGCCGGTGTTGACGTCGATGACGGTCATCGCCTCGGTGCGGTCGATGATCAGCGAGCCGCCCGAGGGCAACCAGACCTTGCGCTCCAGACCCTTCTTGATCTGCTCGTCGATGCGGTAGGCCGCGAAGACGTCCTGGTCCTTCTTCGGCTCGTAGCGCTCGAGCCGCGACTCGAGGTCGGGCGCCACGTGCACGACGTACCCCTGCACGGTGTCCCAGGCCTCGTCGCCCTGGATGACCAGCTTGGCGAAGTCCTCGGTGAAGAGGTCACGGACCACCTTGAGGGTCAGGTCGGGCTCGCCGTAGAGGAGCTGGGGCGCGCTGCCGCCGGCCTTCTTCTCGATGTCCTCCCAGCGGGCCTTGAGCCGCTCGACGTCGCGGGTCAGCTCGTCCTCGGCCGCGCCCTCGGCGGCGGTCCGGACGATGACGCCGGCTGTCTCGGGGACGATGTCCTTGAGGAGGTTCTTGAGCCGGTTGCGCTCGGTGTCGGGGAGCTTGCGGGAGATACCGCTCGTGGTGCCGTCGGGCACGTAGACCAGGAACCGTCCGGCCAGGCTGATCTGGCTGGTGAGCCGGGCACCCTTGTGGCCGATCGGGTCCTTGGTGACCTGGACCAGGATGCTCTGCCCGGACGAGAGCACCGACTCGATCTTGCGCGGCTGGCCGTCCTTGTGACCGAGCGCCGACCAGTTGACCTCGCCGGCGTAGAGCACGGCGTTGCGGCCCTTGCCGATGTCGATGAAGGCGGCCTCCATCGAGGGCAGGACGTTCTGGACCCGGCCGAGGTAGACGTTGCCGATCAGCGAGGTCTGCGACTCGCGGGCGACGTAGTGCTCCACGAGGACGTTGTCCTCGAGCACGCCGATCTGGGTGATGTCGTCGTGGTGGCGGATCACCATGACCCGGTTGACCGACTCGCGGCGGGCCAGGAACTCGGCCTCGCTGACGATCGGCGCGCGCCGGCGGCCGGCCTCGCGGCCCTCGCGGCGGCGCTGCTTCTTGGCCTCGAGCCGGGTCGACCCGGAGACGGCGGTGATCTCGTCGGAGGCGCTGCGGCCGCTGCGGACGCGGGTCACGGTGTTGGCCGGGTCGTCGCCGCCCTCGCCGTCGTCGTCACCACTGCGCCGGCGACGACGCCGACGGCGGGACGAGGCACTGCCCTCGCTCGGCTCGGCGGCGGCCTCAGCGGGGGCGGCCTCGTCGGCCGCGGTGTCGTCGTCGCCCTCGGCCTGGTCACCCTGCGTGTCGCCCTCGCCGCCGGACCTGCGGCGACGGCGTCCGCCCCGGCGCCGGCGACGCCGGGCGGCGGTCGCGCCCTCGTCGTCGCCCTCGCCCGACTCGTCGGGGCCGGGAGTCGCTGCCTCGGGCTCCGTCTCGGTCTCGGCCTCCGCCGTGGGCTTGGCAGCCGTCTTGCGCGTACGGCGCGTGGTTGTCGTGGCGGTCGGGGCCTGGAACAGCGGTGCCGCCGGGGGCCGGCCGCCGTCCTGGTCCGACTCGCCGGTGGGCTCGGACGCTGCCTCGCCGGTGACCTCTTCCGGAGCCTCGGCGGACTTCTTGGCGGCGGTCTTCTTGGTCGTGCGCTTGCGCGCCGCGGCCTTCTTCGCGACGGGCGCGTCGGCGGGCTGGTCAGTGGCCTGGTCGCCGGGTCGGTCGCCGGCCGGAGCGGCGTCCGGAGCGGCGTCCTGAGCGGCGTCCTGAGCAGCGTCCTGAGCGGCGTCCTGGGCCGGCGCCTGGCTGTCCGCCGGCTCGGCCGCCGCCTTCTTGGTGGTGCGCTTGGCGGCTGCCTTCTTCTTCGGCTTCTTGGGCGTGTCGCCGGCCCCG
>JAHEXO010000334.1:0-3264 GCA_023252065.1 Nocardioides sp.
CACGGCACCCTCGACCTCGCCGACCTCCACACCGAGCCGTCGGAGAGCCGTGGGCGCGAAGCCTGAGCCCCGTCGCCCGAATGGTTGGATGACCAGGTGAGCCTGCTCCTCCTGATCGCCCTCATCGCCTTCGTCGCCGTCGTCGCGGTCGCGGTGACCGTCGGCCTGGTCGTGACGACCCGTCGCCGTACGCCGCCGGTCCCGCCCGCCGACACCTCCCCGGCCACCCTCGGGCCGCCGCCTCCGGCAGGTGAGCCCGAGCGCGAGCCGGGAACGGTCACCACTCTCGAGCGACCCGAAGGCACGGCGTCCCGGCTGGTGCGGCTGCGTCAGCGGCTCGCCGGCTCGCAGGGCGGTCTCGGACGTGGCCTGCTCGCCCTGCTGTCCCGCGACCGCCTCGACGAGGACACCTGGGAGGCGATCGAGGACACCTTGCTGACCGCCGACGTCGGCGTGGCCCCGACCCAGCAGCTGGTCGGCCACCTGCGCACCCGCCTCCGCGTCGAGGGCAACGAGGCGGGCGACCCGCGGTCGGTGCTGCGCGAGGAGCTGATCGCCCTGGTCGACCCGACCATGGACCGCCGCCTCCAGGTCTCCGGGGCCGACGGCCTGCCCGGCGTCGTCCTCGTGGTCGGCGTCAACGGCACCGGCAAGACCACGACGGTCGGCAAGCTGGCCCGCATCCTGGTCGCCGAGGACCACACGGTCGTGCTCGGCGCGGCCGACACGTTCCGCGCGGCCGCCGTCGACCAGCTGGCCACCTGGGGCGAGCGGGTCGGCGTCGAGGTCGTCCGCGGCCCCGAGGGCAGCGACCCCGCGAGCGTCGCGTTCCAGGCCGTGCAGGAGGGCGTGGAACGCGGCATCGACACCGTGCTCGTCGACACCGCCGGCCGGCTGCAGAACAAGGCCGGCCTCATGGACGAGCTGGGCAAGGTCAAGCGGGTCATCGAGAAGCAGGCTCCGGTCACCGAGGTGCTGCTCGTGCTGGACGCCACCACCGGTCAGAACGGCCTGGTGCAGGCGAGGGTGTTCTCCGAGATCGTCGACGTCACCGGCATCGTGCTGACCAAGCTCGACGGCTCGGCCAAGGGCGGCATCGTCATCGCGGTCCAGAAGGACCTCGGCGTCCCGGTCAAGCTGGTCGGGCTCGGCGAGGGGCCCGACGACCTCGCGCCGTTCGACCCCGGCGCCTTCGTCGACGCGCTGCTCGGCTGAGGGCTCCCACAGCGGCCCAGTTCACAGAGCCGTAACACACGGCCACCCGATCGTTGCACGACGGCAACACGTGACGTCGTACGACGAAACTTCCGCCGACCACTGTGTGCGTCATCGAGGTGGCCGACGCGGCCGACGGTGTCCGCGTCCTGCCACCCCCGGACTCACTCCTGGAGGTTCCATGGACGGCTACTACGCCTGGATGATCGTGGCGACAGCCCTCGTCCTGATGATGACCACGCCGGCGCTCGCTCTGTTCTACGGCGGCATGACCCGCTCGAAGTCCGTGCTCAACATGATGATGATGTCCTACCTCGCGATGGCGGTGGTCGGCATCGTCTTCGTGCTGTGGGGCTGGTCCGAGGGCTGGGGCGGCGACGGCGTCGGCAACGGCAACGGCAAGCTGATCGCCAACCCGTTCACGATGTTCGGGCTGCACGGGGTCAGCCCGTCGAACTTCATCTACGTGCTCTTCCAGCTCACCTTCGCGGTGATCACCGCAGCGCTGATCTCCGGGGCCATCGCCGACCGCGTGAAGATCTCCTCCTGGGCCGTCTTCGCCGCGATCTGGGTGACCCTGGTCTACTTCCCGATCGCCCACAACGTGTGGGGCGGCGGCTGGTTCTACACCCACTTCGCCAACCTCGACTACGCCGGTGGCACGGTCGTGCACATCAACGCCGGTGTTGCCGGCGGCATCCTGGCCCTGGTGATCGGGCGCCGGGTCGGCTTCATGCGGGAGCCGATGAAGCCGCACAACCTGACCCTGACCATGATCGGCGCCGGCCTGCTGTGGTTCGGCTGGTACGGCTTCAACGTCGGGTCGATCGTCTTCACCGAGACCGGCACGAGCAAGGCGGGATGGGGGTCGTTCTCCGATCAGTTCATGGGGGAGACCGGAGTGACCTTCATGAACACCACCCTCGCCACGATGGCTGCGATGCTCGGCTGGCTCCTCGTCGAGCGCATCCTGCACGGCAAGGCGACCTCGCTCGGCGCGGCGTCCGGCGTCGTCGCCGGCCTGGTCGCGATCACGCCGTCCTGCGGCGCGGTGAGCACGCTGGGCGCACTGATCATCGGCGCCATCGCGGGCATGGTCTGCGCCGTGGCGATCGGCATGAAGTACAAGCTCGGCCTCGACGACTCGCTCGACGTCGTCGGCGTCCACCTGACCGGCGGCATCCTGGGCGCGGTCCTGATCGGGTTCCTCGGCACCAACACCTCGCCGCAGGGCGTCGACGGTCTCTTCGGCGACATGAACGGCCTCTTCTACGGCGGCAACGCCACTCTGCTCTGGCACCAGGTCCTCGGTGTGCTGTTCACCATCGTCTGGTGCGGGGTCTTCACCGTCCTGATCGCCCTCGCGATCAAGCACACGATCGGCTGGCGGATCAGCGAGGACGAGGAGGTCGACGGCATCGACTTCGTCGAGCACGGTGAGTCGGCCTACGACCTCGAGGGCCGCTCAGGTGGTGTACTCGGTGGCACCGGCGCCCTGACCGGGTCCGCGCACGCCAAGACCACGTCGACGACCAGCTCGAACGAAGGAGCGATGGCATGAAGCTCGTCACCGCGGTGATCAAGCCGCACAAGTGGGACGAGGTCCGCGAGGCCCTCGAGACCTTCGGGGTCACCGGGATGACCGTCTCGGAGGTCAGCGGCTACGGCCGGCAGAAGGGGCACACCGAGCTCTACCGGGGGGCGGAGTACGACATCGCCCTGGTGCCCAAGATCCGGATCGAGATCGTCGCCGACGACAACGACGCCGACGACATCGTGGGGATCATCCAGAAGACCGCACAGACCGGCCGGATCGGTGACGGCAAGGTCTGGGTGAGCCCGGTCGAGACGGTGGTCCGGGTCCGCACCGGCGACCGGGACGCCGCAGCCATCTGAGCTCGGCTACCGTCGTGGCCCCGCCGGCCTGTCGCCGGCGGGGTCCGTCGCACTCACGGACGGGACACGCATGGACCGCCAGCACCGCACCGACGAGGCCGACGCGCTCTGCGTGTCGGCCTACGCCGACGCAGGCGCGCCTGAGGCCGGGTG
>JAHEXO010000334.1:3274-3954 GCA_023252065.1 Nocardioides sp.
GCTCGACCACTCGGTGCGCTCTGCCCCGGACATGATCGCCCAGGCCGACGCCGACCTCCGGGTCGCGCTCGGGCTGCTCGACCTGCGCCACCTGGCCGGCGACCCCGGCCTGACGCTGCGGCTGCGGTCCGACGTCCTCACGCACTGGCGGCGTACGGCGCGCGACCGGCTGCCGGCGCTGCGCGACCTGGTCGAGAAGCGACACCGGCTGATCGGCGAGCTCGCCCACCTGTCCGTGCCCGACCTCAAGGAGGCGGAGGGCGGCCTGCGTGACGCGACCGTGCTCAAGGCGCTGGTCGCGACCTGGCTGGTCGACGTCCCGCACGTCGACCTCGAGCGCTCCCGCCTGGCGTTGCTCGACGTCCGCGACGCCCTGCACGACGCAGCCGGCCGCGCCACCGACCGGGTGGCTCCCGAGCTGTGGGAGCCGATGGCAGAGCGGCTGGGACTCGGCGACGAGGCTGCCGCCCAGCGCCACGTGCGCGAGCTCGGTCGCCGGATCACCCATCTGCAGCGGCTCACCTGGCGCCGGGTCGACGGCGTGCTGTCCCGCCCTGCCTCCACGAGCGCCGTACGGCGTCCGGAGCTGGTCGGAGTCGAGCCCGGCGTCGCGCTGGTCGGGCGTGAGGTGGTCCTGACCGTGGACGCGCGCCCGGCCTCCGACCCGACGCTGCTGCTCC
>JAHEXO010000335.1 GCA_023252065.1 Nocardioides sp.
CGCAACCCGCGCGGCTCGGGCCTCAGGCCCTGCAGGCACGAGGGAGTGCTGCGAGGAAGGGGTCAATTGACCCCTTCCTCCTAGCGGTGTCGTGGGGCGGGTGGTGTGGGGCGCGCCGGTTGCGAGACGACAGGCGGGAAGCTCCGCTGGTTGAGGAGGCGCGCCAGCGCCGTCTCGAAACCACGCGGACCCACCCCGGGCGGTCGCCGGGGCCAGCGGGGTCAGCGGGGGCCGTTGAGCTCGACGAGGATGTCGCCCTCCTGGACGACGTCGCCGGGCGTGACCTTGATGGCGGAGACGGTGCCGGGATGCTCGGTCAGCACCGGGATCTCCATCTTCATCGACTCCAGCAGGCACACGGAGTCGCCGGCGGCGACGGCGTCGCCGACCTCGACCTCCACCACGATCACGTTGGCGACCATCTCGGCCAGGATCGGGACCGTCTGCTCGCGTGCCACGTCACGAACCTAGTGGATACCCACGCGAAGACCTCACCAGAGGGCGTGGGTGCGCCCGGGTTCGGGCCGGACCGCGGTGACCTCCTCGGTCTCCTTGAGTCGCCGTCCGCGCGGGCCAGTGAGACGAAGGTCGGCGCGGATGAGCAGGTAGCCGAGCACCAGACCGATGAGGCCGCCGTACGCCGCGGCGAGGGAGACCTCGAGGACACTGCGGCCCGGGTCGACCAGGCCGTAGGCGACCGGAGCAGTGACCGCCACTCCGAAGGCGCAGACCCACCAGCCCTGGCGCCGGCGGGCGCGCATGTGGGTGCCCCAGGTCAGGGCCGGCACCCCGAGCAGGGCGATGATCGGCCGGGGGAAGGCCCCGAGGTGGTGATGACTCCAGCGGACGGCGTCGTCGAGGGTCTGCACGAGGTCGGCGGTGCCGTAGCGCCGCAGCAGCTCGGCATACCCGAGAGTGAGCGCGAGCATCACGCCACCGAGGACGACGGTGAGGACGCCCCGCGTGCCCAGGCCGTGGAAGCCCGCGCCGAGCCGGTAGACCATCACGAAGGCCGCGACGAAGGACAGGGCCAGCACCGTGTACTCGAAGCGCACCAGGTTGACCACCGGCGCCCAGGCCAGCGTGGCCATCGCGCCGATCGCGGCGATGAGCAGGGCGACGACGGTCTCGCGGACCGCTCCGGCGAAATGCACCGCCGGCACCGTCGCCATCACCGCGAGGACCGCGGCCAGCACCGCGGTGACCACCGCGGCGCCGCTGCGCAACGAGTCGCTGTCGACGGCGACCACCAGGGCGCCCAGGAGAAGCGTGAACAACGAGAACAGGACTGGCCGGCCGCCGGTGCGGGCGGCCAGTCCCCAGGTGTACGCCGTGCTGGCGGCGATGGCGCCGAGGTCGGCGACCCAGGTCCCGACGTGGCCAGCGAGACCGAGCACCAGCACCGCCGCCGACGCCAGCACGACCAGCAGCCAGGCGGTGACGCCGAGCCGGTGGCGGCGGTCCGCGGCACCCGAGGGCGGGGCCGGCTCCGGGACCGGCTCGGACACCCGTGGGGGAGCCGAGGAAGCAGAGGGCGCGCGAGGAGGCGGATCGAGGGATGGCGTGAAAGACGGTTCCACGGAATGCTCGGCCCGTCGCTCCCGGCGTCGCGAGGGTGGGCGGGCAGCCCGCTTGCCGCCGCGCCGGCGTGGTTCGACCCTGGACACGATCGGCGACGCTACAGGCGCCGGTTGGCCAGGGACGGGTTGGTACGGCGGGCCGCCACGACCTCGGCCGGGTCGAGCTCGGCGCGGAGCACCGCCGGACCGTCGCCGGCCTCGACCAGCACGTCACCGAGCGGCCCGACCACCATCGAGTGGCCGGAGTAGCGCGGACCCGGCTGGCCCACCCCCACGACGTAGGCCGTGTTCTCGATCGCGCGCGCCCGCAGGAGCGTCGTCCAGTGGTCGACCTTGCGCGGCCCGGCGACCCAGGCCGCCGGCACGACGAGCACCTCGGCTCCCTCGTCGACCAGGCGGCGCCCGAGCTCGGGGAAGCGCAGGTCGTAACAGGTCATGATCCCGACCGTGAAGCCGCCGAGCTCGAGCACCACCGGCTCGATCGCGCCGGCGGCCAGCACCCGCGACTCCTGGTAGCCGAAGGAGTCGTAGAGGTGGATCTTGCGGTAGTCAGCGGTCGCGGCGCCGCGGACGACCAGGGTGTTGAACGGGCGCTCACCCGCCTCCTCGAACATCCCCGCCACGACGGTCGTGCCGCGCTCGGCAGCGACCCGCGCCACCTCGGTCGCGAAGGGCCCGTCCAGCGGCTCCGCGTGGGGCGACACGTCCGAGCCGGGTTCGCCGAAGTCACGGGCGAAGCTCTCGGGCAGCACGACGAGGTCGGCCCCGTCGGGCACCAGCTCCGCCAACCGGCCACGGTTTACGGCGGGATCCATCGACGACGCCTCCTGCACCAGCACGACCTGCATGGGACCAGCCTGCCACCATGGCGGCGTGAGCGACGACGGCGGCTGGGTGGCGGTGGTGCTGACCGGCGGTACGGCGTCGCGGATGGGCGGCGCCGACAAGGCCGCCCTCACCCGGCAGGGCCGACGCCTTCTCGACCTCGCCCTCGAGGCGGTCGCAGGGGCCTCGGAGACAGTGGTCGTCGGCCCCGACACCCCCACCCGTCGACCGGTGGTGTTCGCCCGCGAGGACCCGCCCGGCGGCGGACCGCTCGCCGGCCTCAGCGCCGGTGTCGAAGCCCTGTCCGACGATGCCCCCACCGTGGTCGTCCTGGCCGTCGACATGCCCCACGTCACCGGCGCAACTGTCGGCCGGCTGCTGGACGCGGCGCATGGCAGACGAGGAGCCTGGCTCGTCGACGGCGACGGGCGCCGTCAGCTCGCCGGCGTCGTACGACGTGACCTCGTGCCCCCTCCCGGAGAGGCGTCCGGGCTGCCGATGCGGGTGCTGCTGGCCCACCCGGACTGCGTCGACGTGGCCGCCGACGGGCCCGAGGGAGCCGACGTCGACACCTGGGACGACGCCTCGCGGCTCGGGATCACCCGCGACACGTCGCACCGGACTTGATCACCCGCCCGCACTCCGGGACATTGGGCCTCGTGAACCTGCACGACTGGATCGACGAGCTCTGCGACGTGCTCGACATCGACACAGAGGTGGACGAGGGGCTGATCCTCGATCTCGCCAAGGTCGCGGCGACCAACGTGGTCCGGCCCGCGGCTCCCGTCACGACCTACCTCCTCGGCTACGCCGCCGGCGCGGCCGACGCCGACTCCGACGAGATCGAGAAGCTCGCCGGGCGGGCCCAGGCGCTCGCCGAGGGCTGGGACCACCCGTCGGGGGCCCCGGACCCAGACGACATCGACGACCCGCTGCCCGACGACAGCGGCGTCGACCACAGCACCGACCAGTTCGACGACTGACCCGTGCACGCCGTCGTGGTCCCCACCCCGGGTGGGCCGGAAGCCCTGCAGTACGCCGAGGTGCCCGACCCCGAGATCGGCCCCGACGAGGTGCTGCTCGACGTCGTGGCCACCGCGGTCAACCGCGCCGACCTGCTGCAGCGCCAGGGGCACTACCCGCCCCCGCCCGGCGCGTCCGACGTCCTCGGACTGGAGTGCAGCGGCACCGTCGCCGCGCTCGGCGAGGGGGTCGAGGGGCTCGCGGTCGGTGACCCGGTCTGTGCGCTGCTCGCCGGCGGCGGCTACGCGACCCGGGTGGCGGTGCCCGCGGGGCAGGTGATGCCCGCGCCCGAGGGTGTCGACCTGGTGACCGCAGCCGCACTGCCCGAGGTCGCCGGGACCGTCTGGTCCAACGTGATGATGGTGGCCGGGCTGCGCTCGGGCGAGACCTTCCTCGTGCACGGAGGGGCAGGCGGGATCGGGACGTTCGCGATCCAGCTCGCCAAGGCCGTCGGCGCAACCGTGCTGACCACGGCCGGCACGGCTGAGAAGCGCGCCTTCTGCACCGAGCTCGGCGCCGACGT
>JAHEXO010000015.1 GCA_023252065.1 Nocardioides sp.
AATCCCGCTGTACTCCAACGCGGCGGGGATCATGCCGCTGGTGGTCGCCCACTACGACAAGGGGCTGCCGATGGGAACCCAGCTGGCCTTCATGATGGCCGCCGTCGCACTCTCGCTACCGGAGATGATCCTGCTGCGCCGCGTGCTCAAGCCACAGCTCCTGGCCGCCTACGTCGCGGTCGTCGGGTCCGGCATCGTCGCGGTCGGCTACCTGTTCAACGTCCTGCTCGCCTGAGCACGGCCCATCCTCGTCAGGAGGCACACACATGTTGATCAAGGTCCTCGGACCCGGCTGCAAGAACTGCGTGGCCCTGGAGAAGGTGACCCGACAGGCCGTCGAGACGCTGCGGCTGGAGGCGACCGTGGAGAAGGTGACCGACTACCCGAGCATCGTGGCCTACGGAGTGATGGCCACCCCGGCGCTCGTCGTGGACGAGAGGGTGGTCATCTCCGGTCGCGTCCCGACCGTCCGCGAGGTCGGCGACCTGCTCACCGCCAACAGCGAGTGATTCGCTCTCCTGCTCGTCACCAGGTGGAGACGAGGGAGGGCGGCAGCTCGATGTCGGGCACGAGCTCGACGAGCAGCTCCCGGACCCTGGTGTCGATGTCGGCGACGATGCGGCGCACGGTCGCGTCGTCCTGCCCCTTGGGGTCGTCCAGTGGCCAGTCCCGATATCGGGCTCCCGGGACGTAGGGGCAGTTCTCGCCGCAGCCCATGGTGATGGCCAGGTCGCTGCCGGCGATCATGTCGGAGGTCAGCAGCTTCGGCTCCTCTCTCGAGGTGTCGAGGCCGAGCTGTTCCAGGACGCGGGCGACCTCGGGGTGGATGTGGTCGCCCGGCTCGGTCCCTGCCGACCTGGCCACCACCCGCCCGCCGGCGTAGTGCTCGGTGAGCAGCCTGCTGATGACCGACCTGCCGCCGTTGGCTCGGCAGGCGTAGACGACGATGGGAAGGTGCTCGGGGGCGCCTTCTTCTGGGCTCCCGGGGGCCGGAGTGCTCGTCACGGAGCGCTCCTGATCTGTGCGTCGGGGTCGGTGTGGTGAGGTACGACGATGTCGTCGGCGACGTCGCCGATGTGGGGGAAGACGAGCGCTGTCAGGGCGACCGCTACGACGAGGCCGACGAGCTGTGCGGAGACGAACCCGGGCACCGAGCCGGGGGCGATGCCGGCGAAGCTGTGGGAGAACATCCGGCCGACGGTGACGGCCGGGTTGGCGAACGAGGTGCTCGAGGTGAACCAGTACGCGGCCCCGATGTAGGCGCCGACCGCAGGGGCGGCGAGCAGGCCGCGACCCGTGCGTGCGAGGGCGAAGATCAGTGCGATGAGGCCCGCGGTCGCCACGACCTCGCTGAGCAGGAGGTTGGCGCCGGAGCGGTCGGTGGTCGCGAGCTGGTCGACGGGGACCTTGTACATGAGGTTGGCCAGCTCGGCACCGATGATCGCCCCGACCACCTGAGCGGCTGTGTAGGCGCCGACTTCGCCGCCCGTCAGCCCTGCGGTGACGCGGCGGCCCAGAACCCAGTCGGCAGCCGAGACCACCGGGTTGAAGTGCGCGCCGGAGACCGGGCCGAACCACAAGATGAGCACGGTCAGCCCGAACGCCGTAGCGGTGGAGTTCTCCAGCAGCTGCAGCCCCACGTCGTCCGGTGAGAGGCGTTGGGCGGAGATCCCGGAGCCGACGACGACGGTGACCAGCAGCATGGTGCCGAGGGCTTCGGCGAGGAGGCGGCGCGAGAGATGTGCACGCACAGGATGCTGGGGTCGGAGCTGCGGGTGGTCGGACAAGAGGGTTCCGTTCTCGGCGGGGGCTTTCGGACAGGGGCGGAGGGCAGCGGCTTTCCGGTGTCGGCGTGCGGGCTCTAGCCGGCGGCCACACTCGGGACGAGACGGGCGACGCGGGTGGCCAGATCGTCGTAGGCGCGGTCGTAGGCAGCCTTGGTCGCGGCGGGGACCGGGTCCGGCACCGACCAGTGCAGGGCCCGGGGGGCAAGGGAGGCCAGGGAGGCCCGGCTCAGCTCTTCGTGGGCGTTGTCGCACACCGTGACCAGCAGGTCGTCGGCGTCGAGCACGTCGACCAGGGACCGCGGCGTCTGTCGGCCCAAAGGGGTCCCACGTCGCACGGCGACCTCGGCGGCGCCTGGCGCGACCGAGTCGGCGGGGTGGGTCCCGGCCGAGGTGGCCGGCAGGTCGCTGGTGCCGTTCCAGAGCGCGGCTGCCAGCTGGGACCGTGCGGAGTTGGCGGTGCAGACGAACACCACTCGCGGGGCGCTCAGGTGCGCTCGGCATGGGCTCCGGAACAGCTCGTCGAGGCCGGCAGGGCCGAGACGGAGGTAGGTCCGGCGTCGATCTGCCTCGGACCGGTGCTTCTCCACCAGTCCGGCGCGTTGGAGCACGCCGAGGTGGTGGGCGAGCAGGTTGGAGGCGATCCCCAGGTCGCGCTGCAGGTCCGTGGGCGAGACGTCACTGACGCTGAGTGCATCAACGATCCGGAGCCGGGCCGGGTCGGCCAGCGCGGCATGCAGCTGCACGCGGCGGGCGAGGTCAGGATCTCCTTCAGCAGTTTGCTCAGTAGACATTGAGGCAATATTCGTTGAGTGAACCGGCCAGGTCAAGTGAGAGACCGGCACCGGTCCTCGCCACCGCGTCTGCGGCCTACACTGGCGCGCGGCGTGGTGCGAGAACGACTCGGGAGACCGTCCGATGGGTTCTCCGGGTCTCGACCCCCACGTACCGGGCCCTTAGCTCAATTGGCAGAGCAGTGGACTTTTAATCCATGGGTTGTGGGTTCGAGTCCCACAGGGCCTACGTGGGTCATGCCTTTCTCTACACCTCGGTCCGTACGCCGTTCGGCCGGTTCGGCGGTGCCCTCGCCGGCAACCGTCCCGACGACCTCGCCGCGACCGTCGTCCGCGCGGTGCTCGACCGGGCGCCGGGGCTCGACCCGGCGACCCTGGACGACGTCATCCTCGGCTGCGCCAACGGGGCCGGCGAGGACAACCGCAACGTCGCCCGGATGGCGGTCCTGCTGGCCGGCCTCCCGGTGAGCGTCCCCGGCGTCACCGTCAATCGCCTCTGCGGCAGCAGCCTCCAGGCCGCGATGGACGCCTCGCGGCTCGTCGAGACCGGCGACGCACGGGCCGTGCTCGCCGGCGGCGTCGAGTCGATGACCCGCGCCCCGTGGGTGCTGCCCAAGCCATCGCGCGCCTTCCCTGCGAGCAACGAGACGCTGGTGTCGACCACCCTGGGCTGGCGGCTGGTCAACGAGCGGATGCCGGCCGAGTGGACGGTCTCGCTCGGTGAGTGCAACGAGCAGCTGGCCGATGCACTGCACATCGGCCGGGAGCGCCAGGACGCGTTCGCGGCGCTCTCTCACCGCCGCGCCGCGGAGGCGTGGGATGACGGCTTCTACGACGCGCTGGTCGTGCCCGTGGACGGGCTCGAGCGCGACGAGTGCGTCCGCCCCGACGCCGACGTCGCCACCCTGGCCGGGCTGCGGCCCGCGTTCCGGCCCGACGGCACGATCACCGCCGGCAACGCCTCGCCGTTGAACGACGGCGCGGCCGCGCTCCTACTCGCCGCCGAGGACGCCGACCTGGGCGTCGACCCGCTCGCGCGGGTGGCCGGCCGAGGGGTGGCCGCCCTCGAGCCGCAGCGTTTCGGTGTCGCTCCGGTCGAGGCTGCCGAGCGGGCGCTCGCAGCGGCCGGCATCGGCTGGTCGGACGTGGGTGCCGTGGAGCTCAACGAGGCGTTCGCCGTCCAGTCGCTGGCCTGCCTCGACGCGTGGCCGATCGACCCCGAGGTCGTGAACACCCGTGGCGGCGCCATCGCCATCGGTCATCCGCTCGGGGCTTCGGGCGCTCGCGTGCTCGGCACCCTCGCCCACGTGCTCCGTGAGCGCGGAGAGCGTTGGGGCCTGGCCGCGATCTGCATCGGGGTCGGCCAGGGTCTGGCCGTGGTGCTCGAGAACGTCAGCTGACCGGCTGGCCGCGCTCGCCCGAGTCGGTGAAGCGGATCTCGGCCAGGGCCCGCTCCTCGAGCTCGTGACGGCGTCTGGCGGCGAGCTCCGGGTCGGGACCCGGTGACTCGTCGGGGAACGAGACCAGGCCGGCCGCGCCACCCTCGAGTCGGGTCAGGGCCTCGCGCCCGAAGACCTGCTGCTCGGTGGCCGTGCGCTCCGACCGCCCTCGGCCCACGAACGACACCGCCCAGCGCACCAAGGCGGTGAACCGGTTCTTGAACCCGGTCAGGTAGACCAGGTGCACACCCAGCCACAGGAGCCAGGCCACGAAGCCAGTCAGGCGCAGGCGGCCGATCCGGGCCACGGCCCGGAAGCGACTGATCGTCGCGAGGTCGCCCTTGTCGAAGTAGTGGAACGGCTTCTGCTGCGGCTTTCCGGCGAGGCGGTGCCGGATCTCCTTGGCGGCGTACTTCGCGCCCTGGATCGCCACCTGCGCGACGCCGGGAAGGTGGTCGAGGTCGATCATGTCGCCCACCACGAACACCTCGGGGTAGCCCGGCAGCGTCAGGTCGGGGTTGACCCGGATCCGGCCCGCCCGGTCCAGCGGCGCTCCCGTCTGCTCCGACAGCGTCTTGGTCAAGGAGGACGCCTGCACCCCGGCCGCCCAGATCTTGGTCGCGGCCGAGATCCACTCCGTCCGCCCGTCCTTGTACTGCACGACGAGTCCCTGCTCCGTCAGGTCGGTGACCATGGCCCCCAGCAGGACCTCGATGCCCAGCTTCTCGAGGGCACGCTTGGTCTTGACGCCGAGGGCGGCGCCGAACGGCGGCAGCACCTGGCCGGCGGCGTCCACGAGCAAGATCCGCGCACGCTCGGAGTCGATCGAGCGGAAGTCGCGCCGCAACGTGCGGTGGGCCAGCTCGGCGATCTGGCCCGCCATCTCGACACCTGTCGGCCCGGCACCGACCACCACGAAGGTGAGGAGGGCCCCGACGTCCTCACCGCGGGCCGCTCCCAGCTCGGCGAGCTCGAAGGCGCCGAAGATCCGACCCCGCAGCTCCAGTGCGTCGTCGATGCTCTTCATCCCGGGCGCGAACTCCGCGAAGTGGTCGTTGCCGAAGTAGGACTGCCCGGATCCTGCGGCGACGATCAGCGAGTCGTACGGCGTGACCGTGCTGCGGCCGAGCACCTGCGAGGTGACCGTGCGGGAGGCGAGGTCGATGGCGGTGACCTCGCCCAGCAGGACGCGCGCGTTCTTCTGCTTGGCCAGCACCTCGCGCGTCGACGGGGCGATCTCGCCCTCGCTGAGGATGCCGGTCGCCACCTGGTAGAGCAGGGGCTGGAAGAGGTGATGACTGGTGCGGGCCAGCACGGTGACGTCGACGTCCGCGCGCCGGAGCGCCTTGGTGCCGAACAGGCCACCGAAGCCCGACCCGATCACCACGACCTGATGTCTCGCGCCACGCCCGACCTGTGTCATGTCTCCACCCTGCCTCGCGTCGTTCGCATGCGACAATCGGGAACGCGGTCCGATCGGCCGTAGGCGACCGTCGAGGTGGCGTATGTGGCTTGTGGAGCTCCTGTGCGGGTTGAGGTTTCAACGGTCACCGAGCGGGTACACGAGCCGGGACTGGCGCGGTCGGCGCGCCTGACCCTGTGGAGAGACAGTGCCGCTGAACCAGCCGGCTCAGACCCTGGCCCCCGGACCCCGGGGCGCGCTCCAGGCGCGCCGCTGGGTGGCCGAGGTGGTCGAGGAGATCGGCCGGTCCGAGCTGCGTGACAACGCCGAGCTGGCGATGTCCGAGGTGGTCACCAACGCGATCCTCCACGGTCAGGCTCCGGTCTCGGTCCGGCTGCGCGGAACACGCGACCACCCTCGCGTCGAGGTCCGCGACGGCTCCCCCGCACCGCCGACCATCGCGTCCGGCGAAGGCGCCGGCGACCTGCTCGACGACCTGCCGACCTTCGGCCGCGGCCTGTCCATCGTGGCCAGCGCCAGTGAGGCGTGGGGTGCCGAGAAGGACGGCAACGGCAAGCTGGTCTGGTTCGTGCCCGCCGTGGTCCCGCTCCCGTCCCCGACCGCGGGGGTCCTGCTCGGGTGGGACGACGAGTCCGACGAGCCCTCCTACGACGGCCTCCACGTGGTCACGATCCACCTCCTCCATGTGCCGCCCGACGCCCTGCAAGGCACCCTCGCCCACGGTGCCGAGCTGCGCCGAGAGCTGCGGCTGCTCGCACTGGCCCACCAGGACACCTACCCGGTGGCCTCCGACCTCTCGACGTTCTTCTCCGAGATGTCACGCGACTTCCGCGGCCAGCTCGGAGGCGACGCGCTCCTCGGCGCCCTGCGCAGCGGCCGGCCCTACCTCGACCTGGAGGTCAAGGCCGGCGCCGACACGGCCCGGCGCTTCGACCGGCTCATCGAGCTGCTCGACCTCGCCGACGCGTTCTGCCGCAACGAGCGGCTCCTGACCCTGGCCCGCACCGATGCCCAGGTCGTGTTCCAGACCTGGCTGTTCGGCCAGTTCGTCCGCCAGGCCAACGGCGAGGAGCCGCTGCCCTGGTCCGACAGCGCGGTCGACGGCGCGGCCTGGCCCTCCCGGTCTCAGCCGTAGCCGAGCTCGTGCAACCGCGCGTCGTCGATCCCGAAGTGGTGGGCGACCTCGTGCACCACCGTCACCCCGATCTCGTGCACCAGCTCGGCCCGGTCGCGGCACATCTCCATCAGCGGCCTGCGGAAGACGGTGATCCGGTCCGGAAGCCCGGTGTGGTCGTGCGTGCGCTCGGTCAGCGACACCCCGACGTACACGCCGAGCAGGTCGGGCTCACTGGCGGGTGGGTCGTCCTCGACCAGCACCACGACGTTGTCGACCTGGCGCGCGATCTCGTCGGGGATGTCGTCGAGGGCGGCCTCGACGAGCCGCTCGAACTCCGCGCGATCGACGTACATGGCGCGAGGCTACCCACGACGCAGAGACGCCCCGGTCCGGGTGGGACCAGGGCGTCTGTCTCATCGCTGGCGGAGCGACCCCCGACGGGACTCGAACCCGCGGCCTCCGCCGTGACAGGGCGTTCCGCGGTCCGACGGGTGGTGTCGGCCCACCTCGAGATCTGACGAAACCGCAGGTCAAGTGGGGTGTCGAGAGCGGGACGCCGTCGGTCGTCGTTGACCGTCGACAGAACTGAGACGGGACACAGACGGGACACGTGCCTGAGTCGGCGCAACTCTCCAACCGGACCCGCTCCGCCGGCTCTTCGCTGCGGTAGCGTCCCCGACGTACGTGTCCCGTCGACCCGCCAGGAGTGCCGGGTGTGGCATCGCGATCCCGACGAGCCCGACGGCAGCCCGAGCCCTGTCGAGGCCTCCGAGCGTCTCGCCGCGTTGCTCCTCGAGCGGCTCCGAGTCGTCGACTTCGGTGGCGTGGTCGACCTCGGCAGGCGGGTCCCGGGCCTCCCGGCGCCGAGGGTGGCCCGGAGCCCGCACGTGGACGTCGCGGTGATCCCCGTCGACGAGGCCGGGCAGACGGTGGCTGCAGTCGCCGTTCAGCAGTCCCGCGACTTCCCCGAAGGCCGAGTGGTCCCTCTCGGTGCAGACCTGAGCCCTCTTGACACCGACTTCCGAGGCTGGGACCTCGCGCGGTGGGAGGAGCTGACGCAAGAGGAGTTCGCGCAGCTCCCGTATGCCGATGGCTCCGCAGTCGTGGCAGGGGCGGCGGGCGTGCCGTTCATGTCGCCCTACCCCGCCAGCACGTTCAAGCTCCTGGTCGCGGTGCACGTGCTCCGCCTCGTGGACGCCGGTCGCCTCGCGCTGACCCAGCGGACGGTCAACCAGGCGCCGGAGGCGGAGGGGCTCGAAGGACGCTCGCTGCCGGCGGACGGGGCAGAGCCGACGGTGCTGCAGGCCCTGGACGCCATGATCACCTACAGCGACAACGTGTCGACGTGTTTGCTGCTCCAGCAGCTTCACGTGATCGGCGAGCTCGACCGAGAGCGCAACGCCCTCAACGAGACCTTCGCCCGCTTGGGAATGCCCACCCTTCAGGTCAACCGCACCGACCCGGTGACCGGTACCCGGTGGGGCGTGGGGGACATCCACATGACAGCGATGGACACCGCTCGTCTGCTGCTGCTCGTCCAAGGTGGTCGACTGTCCTGGTCGGGTCAGGACGGCGTGCGACCTTCCCAACTCCTCTCCCCGCGCTCCCGCCGCCTGCTCCTGACGCTGCTGGAGCAGCAGGGTCTGCACGAGGTTCTCTCGACGACGAACTGGTGCGGACGGGGCTACCCGGGGCAGGGCATACCCGCCCGAGTGCCCGACCGCTGGGTCGCCGAGGACGGCACCGTGCGCGTAGACGGGATCGACTACGGGTGTGACACCCACCCCTGCAACGCGGCCGCGCAAGTGACCTTCGCTCACAAGACCGGCCTCACCGAGAACTACGGCTCGGACGCCGGGATCGTCCGCGCGTTGCCGGGCCAGGACGGTCGTCGGTACGTCGTCGCAGTGTTCACGAACCTCGGCTACCGCTACTCAGACGCGACCCGCCCCGACGATCCCGGTGACGGTCTCGACGGCGGGCTGACCGAGACCGGTGTCTGCTACTCCCAGAAGTTCGCCGAGCTCGGCAAGGCCATCGACGACCTGCTCCGCCGGCCCTGGGCCTGGGCCCGGTGACCCGTCCCCGGTCAGAGGGGACACGAGGCGTGGTCAGGTCAGCGGCTGCTCGAGCAGAGTGACGACACAGGAGTCTGCGTCGACGCGCATCGGGACGCCGATCGGCCAGGTCTGTACGTGGCCACCGTGGCCCAGGTTGGCCTGCGCGATGACCGGGATACCGAGGTCGCCCAGGCGGTCATCGAGCATCGCCTGCATCTGCTCGGTCGACGAGTCTCCGGCGTTGGTGAACGTGCCGGCGACCACCGCGGCAGCCTGGCTGAAGTAACCGGCACGCCGGAGGTGGGTGAGCATGATGTCGGTGCGGGCCGCGTCCTCGTTCTCGTCCTCGACCAGCACCACGGCGCCGGGCGGGTTCCACGAGGTCGTGGTCCCGACGGAGCCGGTCAGCAGCGACAGGTTGCCTCCGGCCGACACCCCCTCGGCGACGCCACCGGCGACCGTGCGGGCACCTCGGAACTCCAGCCGGTCGAAGCGCTCCGGATGGGCGAGGCACCGCCACAGCGAGGAGAACGAGTAGGACTCCCGGAACTCCCCTTCGGACACCATAGGGCCCATCACCGACCTCCAGCCCAGCCGGCTGGCCAGAGCCTCCAGAAGACCCGTCACGTCGGAGTACCCGACCACCACCTTGGGCTGCACCTGGTCGAGACCAGACCAGTCCATGACCTCCAGCATCCGTTGGGATCCGTACCCGCCACCGACGGTCAGCACGCCGGCGATCGAGTCGTCGAGCAGGGCGGCGCGCAGGTCGTCGGCTCGTTCGACGTCGGTGCCTGCGAGGTAGTCGTGGCGTGATGCACGTGCGCGGGCCGATGGCAGCTCGACCGGCTCCAGACCACAGAAGCGCAGGACGTCGATGCCCTCCTCGATCCGCTCGAGATTGGACGGGCTGGACGGCGTCAGCAGCGCCACCCGGTCGCCGGCTCGAAGGCGAGGCGGCGGGCGCAGCGTCGTACGGCAGGGCTGGTGGTCGGTCACGTGGGCACCTCGGAGTGGTCGTGCTGCGGGCTGGTGAGCCCGTGCGGCTCGTCGACGTGGAAGCACGCCACCTGCCGGGCGTCCTGTCCGGGCGGGAGGACGGGGACGTCGGTGAGGCACTGACGCGCCTTGCTCTCGGGAAGCACGGCCCGCAGCGGGCACCGCGGATGGAACCGACAGCCCTGCGGGATCGAGGTCGGGTCGGGGGGTTCGCCACCCAAGGGTTCACTCGGGAGTCTGCCCGAGGTCGAAGGGACGGCTTCCAGAAGGGCTCGCGTATAGGGGTGCTGAGGACGCAGCAAGACGTCCTCGACCGGGCCGACCTCGACCACCCGGCCGAGGTACATCACCGCGACGCGGTCGGCGATGTTCCACGCCAGGCCGAGGTCGTGGCTCACGACCAGAGCGGCCAGGCCCAGCTCGTCACGGAGCCGGAGGAACAGCTTGAGGATCTCCCCACGGACGGAGGCGTCGAGCGACGAGACCGGCTCGTCGGCCACGAGTACGTCGGGTCCCAAGGTCAGCGCTCCGGCGATCACCACGCGCTGCTGCTGCCCACCCGACAGCTGGTGGGGATAGCGGTCGAAGAAGTGCTCGGGGGGACGCATCCCGACCTGCTCCAGCGCTTCGGCCACCCGACGAGTCAGTCCTCTTCGCTGACCGTGGAGGCGGAGGCCCTCGGCCACCGCGTCATAGACGTTATGCCGGGGGTTCAGCGCGCCGTACGGATCCTGCAGCACGAGCTGGACATGCCGGCGGAAGTCCCGCAAACCTGAGCGGGTTCGCACGAGTGGCTTGCCGTCGTAGTGGATCTCGCCGTGCGTGGGGTCCACGAGCCCGACCAACGCGCGGGCCAGGGTCGACTTGCCGCACCCCGATTCCCCGATCAGGGCAAGCACCTCACCGCGCGCCAGGGCGAGGTTGACTCCGTCGACCGCCCGCGCAGCGCCGTGCCCGCGCCGGGGCGCGAACGTGACGCTCAGGTCACGTGCCTCGAGGGCTGGTGGCTGCGGCTCGTGCGGGTCAGACATGGGGGGTGACTCCTTGGGTTCCGGCCACCAGGACGCAGGCGGCGGCGCGGTCACCTTGGCTCACGAGGGGGATCTCACCGTGCCGGCAGCGGTCCTGCACGAGGGGGCACCGGGGTGCGAACGGACAGCCGTCGAAGGTCTGGCGAAGGTCGGGCGGGTCACCCGCCAGACCGCCCGGCGCTCGTCGCGAGCGCGGGTCCCCGAGGGTCGGGAAGGCACCCGACAAGGCGCGCGTGTAGGGGTGGAGCGGTGCACCGATGACCTCCAGCGAAGGCCCGGTCTCGACCAGCTTGCCGGCGTACATGACCCCGATGCGGTCGCAGGTCTGGGTGAGCACCGACAGGTCGTGGGTGATCATGATGAGGGAGATGCCCCGCTCCCGGACGAGGTCGGTGAGCAGCGCCAGGATCTGGGCCTGCACGATCACGTCGAGCGCCGTGGTGGGCTCGTCGGCGATGACCAGCTGAGGGTCGCACGCGAGGGCCATGGCCATCATCACGCGCTGGCGTTGACCACCCGACAGCTCGTGCGGGTAGCTGTTCACCCTCCGTGAGGGCACTCCGACGCTGTCGAGCAGCGCACGGGCGCGCGCCTGGGCGTCACGCTCGGTGACCTTCTCGTGCAGCAGGATGGGCTCGATGATCTGAGCGCCCACCGTCTGCACCGGGTTCATCGCGCTCATCGCCCCCTGGAAGACGACCGAGGCATCCGCCCATCGCACGGCGCGGATCCGGCCCCAGCTGGCGTCGAGCAGGTCCTCGCCGTCGAAGACGACCTGGCCCGTGGTCTCGGTCTGGGCCGGCAGCAGCCGCAGCAGGCTCATCGCGACCGTTGTCTTCCCCGAGCCCGACTCGCCCGCCATGCCGAAGGTCTCGCCGCGCCGCAGGGTCAAGTCGACCCCACGGACGGCGTACACCGGCTCCTTCTGCGAGTGGTAGGTGACCGTCAGGTCCCGCACCTCGAGCAGGGGGACGTCGTCCGACCGCCGCGGCGCGGGGCTCGAGAGCGCGCTCACCGGGGCTGCACCCGCGCGTTCAGGACGTGCTCGACCGACCGGCCTACCAGCGTGAAGCCGAGGACGATGATGAGGATGGCGATGCCGGGCGGGATCAGGTACCACCACGCGCCGGCGGTCACCGCCCCTTGCATGAAGGCCGTGTTGAGCATGGAGCCCCAGGAGACCGAAGTGGGGTCGCCGAGGCCGAGGAAGGTCAAGGTGGCCTCGGCCAGGATCGCGCTGGCCACGGTCAGCGTGCTGCTCACCAGGATCAGTGGCATCACGTTGGGGAGCACCTGCCTGGTCACCAGCTGCGTGTCGGTGGCCCCGAGCGCGCGCGCCCGCTCGATGAACGGCCGGCCTTCGACGGCGAGCACCTGGGCTCGCACCAGGCGCGCGGTGCCGGTCCAGGCTGTGAAGGCGATGGCGATGGTGATCGAGGTGGCGCCCTGCCCCAGTACGGCGGCCAGGGCGATGGCGAGCGGCAGCGTCGGGAGGGCGATGAACCAGTCGGTCACGTGCATCAGCAGGCGGCCGGTGGCCCCCTGGGAGTGACCGGCGATCAAGCCGACCCCCGCGCCGAGGATCATCGTCAGCAGGGTCGCCAGGATGCCGATGGCCAAGGAGGCCCGCGCTCCCCAGATCACGAGGTCGAGGACCGAGCGGCCCGCTTGGTCGGTCCCGAGGGGGTAGCCCTTCTGGGGCGGTGCCAGCAGCGGTCCCGTCGCCTGGGTGACCGAGAGGTCGGAGGGATGGATGAACAGCGGCGCCAGCAGGGCCAGGCCGATGAACGCGACC